>JAZFZJ010000331.1:0-3728 GCA_036443915.1 Nitrospirales bacterium | reverse complement strand
GTTGGAAGCCGTCGTGCCTCCCGATCGTTCCTGGTTAGTGGGCAGGTTGGCTGGGACCCTAAAACTTCGAAGCCGGTTTGGCGTGGCCTTATTAGGGGTTTCGCGGCAGGGAACTCCTCATCGTGGGCGGTTAAAAGAATTTCGATTCAAAGCGGGCGATGTGCTATTGCTCCAAGGAGAAAAAGAGCAGGTGTTGGAAGTCATGAGTTCACTGGGATGTCTGCCATTGGCTGAACGGGGCATTCAGCTGCAAAAGCCCCGACAAGCGTGGATAGCTAGTGGGATATTTATTCTGGCTCTGGGGAGTGGCATTACAGGGATCATGTCATTACCTATGGCCTTGCTTTGTGCCGCCTTGGGAATGGTTCTTCTGACCATTGTTCCTCCGAGAGATGTCTATCAAGCTATCGATTGGCCTGTGGTGGTATTGTTAGGATCTATGATTCCAATTGGTCGAGCGTTGGATCAAAGTGGAACTACGACCGTGTTAGCCAAGATCTTGGTGAGCCATACGAGCGAGTTTCCCCCAATCGTGTTATTGGGTCTAATCATGTTCTTGACGATGATGCTGTCGGATATCATGAATAATGCCGCCACAGCGGTGGTCATGGCGCCGTTCAGTGTCGCGGTTGCCCATAATCTTGGAGTGAATGTCGATCCATTTTTGATGTCCGTGGCTATCGGGGCCTCTTGTGCGTTTCTGACGCCCATTGGGCATCAAAATAATTTATTGGTCATGGGGCCAGGGGGCTATCGATTCGGAGACTATTGGCGTATGGGCTTACCGCTGGAACTCTTAATTCTTGCCGTATCTCTTCCTATATTAATAATAGTGTGGCCCCTCACAGGATAACCATCAAGAGACTGTTCAATAATGCGAAATTCTTTCAATGAGGATCTCCTTTTGAGAAATCCTCACTGCATTAAGCAGCACGGAGGAATGTTTCAAAAGTCCCCCTTCAGCAAGGCCATAGGCGCTTGGGCCGGCGGGCCATACATAAACGTTCGTGAGCACGACCAAGGGCCAAGAACGTGGCTGGTGGACTTTTTCAACAGCCCCCTTCAAGAGTTTTCCGTAAAACCATAATTTTTCTCATGTCCTTTCCGTTTAAAACCAAGTCCACGCCCAATTCCTCACTATTTTCCAGACGGGTTGTGTTCATGCCTACCGATCTGGATCCCGTGCGCACCCTCCTGATCCGGTTCCTGATAGTCTTGTTGCTGTTTTGTTTGCTTATTGGAATCTTGTGGGTAGATCGGGAAGGACTAAAGGACCAAGTGGATGGCCAGTTGTCATTTATGGATGTGGTCTATTTCACCATGGTGACGGTGACGACGGTTGGGTACGGAGATATTGTCCCGGTGTCCACTAGGGCACGGATGATTGATGCATTGATTGTGACCCCCGTCCGTATTTTTATTTGGATTATTTTTTTAGGAACCGCGTATCAATTAGCGGTTCGACAATTTACTGAGGTATTTCGAATGGCAAAACTTCAATCCAATTTAGATCAACATGTCGTGGTCTGTGGGTTTGGGCACACTGGATTTTCTGCAGTCAAGGAATTACTCGCAAAAGGAATGAGTCCGGAGCACATAGTAGTCATTGACCCAAACGATGATCGGGTGCTTACTGCTGTTGAACTGGGAGTCGTAGCTCTTAAAGGCGATGCGACCCAGGAGGGTCTTTTGCAACATGCCGCTTTTTTAAATGGAGCAAAGGCGGTCATTATTTCTTCGGGTCGAGACGATACCAATGCGTTGATTTTATTAACGGTGCGAAATTTAAATGCCCACTGTCGGGTGATCGTCAGTGCCAAGGAAGAGGAAAATGTGAAACTTTTTCGTCAGGGTGGGGCACAGACGATTATTTCACCAGCCACCTATGGGGGCTATATGTTAGCCGCCGCAGTGGATCAACAATACTTGGCGGACTACTTGGAAGATTTTTTAACGGCTGGTGGACAGGTCAATATTGTGGAACGACCGGTCGAGGCTGAGGATATCGGGAAAACGGCTGCGGACTTACAACCCAATGTGCTTCTCAGGGTTTATCGCCACGGAACGATATTGTCACCATGGGAATTTCAAGATGGCCATCGTCTAGAAAAGGGTGATGTGATGTTATTGTTCCAACCTGTCAAAGAGGAGAAGACTTCGTCTTGATCTATAACCCCGAATCTGGGTACTCAGCAACAGGGCGAGCTTCTTCTGGATCGTGAGTGAAATATTAAAATACAAGGTGAAAGCCGTTATCTACCAGCAAAAACATCCCTACTCCTCCTATTAAGGTCGCCACTCCCCTTCTCAGATGGTGAGGTGGGATCGATCGGGTGAGGTTCGATCCAAACGCCAACCCCAACAGGCTCCCTAATAACACCAACCCGGTTAACATAAAGTCCAGGTGGGCCATATTTAAATGGCCAACCACCCCACCGATCGAAATAAGGGAAATGATGAGAAGCGAAGTCCCCATGGCGAGACGAATGGGGAATTCCATCAGCATGATTAATGCGGGGACAATCAGAAAGCCACCACCTATCCCAAAGAAGCCCGTGAGCATACCCACCCCCCAGCCAATCGCTAAGGCTTTGAAGGCACAGGGCCACGAAAATTTTTTGGCGCATCCAGTTGAGAGGTCGTCTTGGTTTTCTTCGTGCTTTTTCCAAAACGTCCACACACTGATAAACACCAGTAGATTCCCGAATAAAAACAGGACCAATGTTTCCGAAACGAATTGGTGACCGTGCGCGCCTACCCATGCTCCGATCATCCCCGTAAGGCTAAACAACAGGGCAGCAAACAGATGGACGTGTTGGTGCCGGCTTTCCTTCCACGCTCCGAAGAGAGCCGAATAGCCCACGACGATGAGTGACATCGCCGTGGAGGTTTGCACTGGCACACCGACCACATACACCAATAAGGGGATGGCCACAAGTGATCCGCCTCCTCCCGTGGTCCCCAACAACAGTCCAACAAATCCCCCCGAGATCAATGCCAACAGATGCTGAAAGTCCATCAGAGAGGGAGGTTTCCAATCGAAAGGGTAGTGAGAGAAAAAACGGGATGAGGCCAGGATACTAAAATCAAAACGAGGCGACATTCCTTAGGTTGTGAAGGGGAAATACGGGACTCATAAAGGAGAATACTGGAGGAGAATATGAGAGGCAAGGAAAATGTTAGGAGAAAAGTTAAGGAGTTGCCAAGACATCGTGAATGGCTTTAAAGGTTATGTTTGCATGCCTGTGAAAAATAGTGAATTTGTGTAGCATCCTGGAAGGATAGAGTATTCGGTCAAATTATAACAGATCAGAATTTAGGAAGGATTCAAATCTAGCTGAATAAAGGAAGTGGTGTTTTCAGTCGGGGAGGAAGAAGGCGTAGTTAAAAATTTTCTAACAAAAAAAGAATGGTAGATTCTGTGTGTAGTGTTTTTCTTGTTTCATGGACTAAACCCTCGAATGTAGGACAACACATCCAAAATATCCTGATCGGATAGGTCGCCTTTCCAGGATGGCATGGCTGTGCCAGGCCGGCCGTTCCGAATAGTTTGGAGAAGGGCTTTGTCGGATTTTTCCCCGATGATTGTCAGGTCAGCTGCTGGAGGCACCAACGACTGGCCTATTGGTCCATCTCCTTTGCCAGTCGTGTCATGACAGTTGAGGCAATAGGTTGTATAGACCGTCCGAATCGGCCACTCTCGCACCTCTCCGTCCCTTTAATTTCAA
>JAZFZJ010000330.1:0-2675 GCA_036443915.1 Nitrospirales bacterium | reverse complement strand
AAGACGTCGCCTAGGGGATTTTTCTTCCTATTTCCCCTTCATCTCCCCGATTCCCATTGCTCATGACATCATAGTCTTGGTGATCCTTCTGTGGAAATCCTGCCCATAGACGGCTAGCTTGGAGGGTGTTGCCAGCGTATCAAGTCATCAACCCAGAGTGCTCAATGTAAGGCATTTTTATTGAGGGAGTGACTTTAGAATCCACAAAAGGGATCCGAAAGAAGGAAATACCTCTGCTACTGATTTTTCGAAAAACCATAGGGACCACAAGACATTTGAAGTAGGTAATAATATGGATTCGTCTCTGCTAGCTATTGGATTAGCCGTGGGCTTGGTCATTGCGGCTGTTACGGATGTCAAGTTGGGCCGCATACCCAATTGGCTGACGTTTTCTCTGGCTGGTTTTGGGATGACGGTTCACACCATACTGGAAGGCTGGGCCGGATTTTTCTTTAGTGTGGAAGGTCTGGGTTTTGGCATTGGGTGTCTCCTCTTATTCTATATCATGGGTGGAATGGGAGCGGGAGATGTGAAATTTCTTGGGAGTATCGGTGCGGTTGTCGGTTCGCCGGCCGTGCTTCACGTGTTTTTGATCACGGCGTTATTGGGAGGGTTCTATGCTCTTGCCATGATGATTCATCTGGGCGGTGGGCGTTATGCATGGAACCGGGTGGCTGGGTTCTTCACCACCATGGTTTTGACCAAGAGCGTTCCCAAGACAGATAGGTCCGGCGGGGGGGAACCAAAGTTGCGTTATGCTTTAGTCATTGGACTCGGGACTATTCTCGCGCAAACCTGGGAGTGGTATGGGAGATGGTGACGGGCCATCTGGATTCACGGATGGCGTATGTTTGAACAGCCGACAAACTTTCTTCTCAGTAAATCTTAAGATTACCAATTATTTTCCGATAATCGATAGCAGGTAGCATTGGCTTCTAAGAGAGAGATTATGAAGGGTGTAACAAACATATGGATCAAAAGGCATTGGTAATAAAGAGGGGGGAAATGTAATGGGACAGAAACGTCCGCTTGTATTCTTAGGTATTGCAGTGGTCATAGCTCTGGTTACTACCGTCATGGTCTATAAGTGGTTGCAAGGGCAACAAGGGCAGGAAGTCGTTTCTATCCCAGAGCCTGTGATCGAAGGGGTGAGTGTCGCTATTGCCAAAGATGATATCCCATGGGGAACGCCGTTAGAAGAATTGGCCATCAAAGTTGTCTCGTATCCAGAGGATGGTGTGCCCTCGGGGCACTTTCAAGATGCAGACGCCTTAAAAGGACGGGTTGTCCTCACCAACCTCAAAAAATATGAACCCATTTTAGAGTCAAAATTAGCTCCCCTTGATATACGGACGGGAGGCGTGGCTGCTGTCATGGATCCGAATAAACGAGCTATGGCGGTTAAAGTTAATGAAATCGTCGGTTTGCCTGGGTTTGTTCAGCCAGGTGATCATGTTGACGTCATGGCTACATTTAAGAATCCGAAGGGGAAAAAAGGTGATGAGAAGATCACGAAAGTGGTTTTAGAAAATACTTTAGTCTTAGCTTCGGGTACGACGATGGAACGTGCCAAGGATGAAGACGGTAACGAAGCCCCCAAGCCTGTAAAAGTTATTACCCTTGAGGTGACGTTGGAAGAGGCGGAAAAATTGGCGATGGCTGAAAACGGTGGGAAATTGCGGTTGGCCTTACGGAGTCCCTTAAATCCCGATATTCAAAAAACAAAAGGGGCAACCTTTAAGGATTTGAGGGCTTCCTTTCAATTGATTCCCCCCAAGAAGCGCTCTAAGCCGAAAGAACGAGTTGAGGTCATTCAGGGTACTAAGCGAAAAACGTTGAAATTTTAATGAAATGAGATGTAATTGCTAAGTGGAACTATGAAAGGGAAGTTTATGAAGCTGCTTCGTTCCTATCCAACAGTCCTTCTCTTGATACTTTTGGGAAGTCCTTTAACGTCCTCGGTGGCCTTGGGTGAAGGGTTGACCTATCAAGCTGTTCATGTTAATACCCCTCAAACCCTTCGATTAACAGTCGGCGAGTCCAAAATTGTGGAAACCGGGATTTCGTTTAAGCGGGCGTCTGTGGCCAACCCTGAAGTGTCGGATCAAATCGTGCTCTCTCCAAAACAAATTTATCTGACGGGGAAGGCGGTCGGCACGACCACGCTGACATTGTGGGGTAAGGATGGCAAAGTGGCGAATGTCTTCCAGGTACAAGTCTCCCCAGATGTATCCCGCCTGAAAGAGCAACTTCATGTGGTGCTGCCCAATGAACCGAAGCTTCAGGTGATGAGTACGCACGATCATCTGACCTTGACCGGGACCGTTTCCAACGCCCAAGCGCTCAACAAAGCCTTAGCCCTGGCTGAACCCTATGCGCCGAAAAAGGTGATCAATTTGGTTGGGATTGGCGGAGTTCAACAAGTGATGATGGAAGTGAAGGTTGCCGAAATGCAACGTGGTCTGTTGAGGAGACTCGGTGTGAATTTCAGAAGGCAACAAGCGGGACATCGAGATTTTTTCATCGGCGATTTAAACAACTTAACCGGGACTGAGCGAAACCCGCAAACAGGTGAGTTTGAGTTTATTCGCTCACTTATGACGAATGCCGTCTGGGGGTTTAATATTGGCAATGATCTCTGGACGGTCGTCGCGGATATGCTTAAGGAACATGGG
>JAZFZJ010000329.1:0-10270 GCA_036443915.1 Nitrospirales bacterium | reverse complement strand
ACAAAAGACCGAGAACGCCGCTGGCGAACTTTTTCAACATTCCCTATTATGATGAATTCCTTTTTCCAGAGTAAAGATCCTGGTTATGAATAAGGAGAATTGGGTGAGCTAAAGTTGGAGGATTGTTAATTGGGCTGGTATGGGCAGTGCCGATTTTTAGGAATTGTTGTGCTGTCTCGGATATGGTGGTGGTTACCAGCTATCAGGGGCAGGAGATGGGAAAGGAATGACTGCGGCTCAACAAATAACTTGATGTAGATTCTTGAGGTTGGCCTCCGTAGGAGTGGAAGACTATTATTCCTAAAGAGGTTTAAAAAACATCATCAAGCCTGGATTTTGAAGGAAAAGGACCCACTGAAGTAGTGACCTTCTCCCAGAGTCAACAAATCCCTGTTTTAAGTCTTCATATGGATAGACATTATCGATGTGACAGTTTTTGGGATGTGGAGGGTCATTGAGGAAGAGCAAGGGTTTCTGAATGGAGGAAGCGTTTGACTTGGATGGCCTCTTGGGCCAATTGAATGGCCAGCTCTAGCGCTCCTTCAGTGGTACCCTGGCGGCCCAATGTTTCCAGGTTTGATGATAAGTCGGCTAGCCGTTGAGCACCCATATGCCTCGCGCTGCCTTTTAACGTGTGAGTGGCTCTGTACAGGGATTCTGTCTCCATTTGGTCAATGGCGTTTTGAATAGCTGTCAATTGTCCGGGGAGATCTGGCAGAAAATGATTGGGCATTGCTAATTATAGATAGACACCGGTATCCTGTTGCGCATTACTCACCTCACACAGGAGGCCTGCCATGCATTGTCCCAAATGTTCAAGTCTCGACTCGGTGCGGAACGGGATCGTCCGAGGCAAACAACGCTTTCGCTGTCAGCAGTGCGCCTGTAACTATACCCAAAGCAGGCCGCGAGGCTATGGGCTCGACAAGAAACTGCAGGCACTCCAACTCTATAAAGAGGGGCTGGGGTGTCGGTCCATTGGGCGGCTCTTGGACGTCAGCAATGTCACCGTCTTGAATTGGATGCGAGGCATTGGTCGGGAGGTTCAGCATTATGTGGCCAGTCAAACGCTTGCACTCAAGGCTGAGGAGATTGCTATCGTGGAAATGGATGAATGGTGGCATTTCGTGGGACAAAAAAACGGAAGCTCTGGGTATGGCTTGCTGTGGCGCGTCACACCGGAGCCCTCTTCGCTTATCGTCTTGGCAGCCGAGGCCGCAAGACTGCCAAGCGCCTCTGGGCAGCTCTGATGGCCCGCTATCGGATCACCCAGGTCATGACGGATTCCTGGAAAGTCTATCGGGCGCTCATTCCTACCGCGCAGTTGAGGCAAAGCAAAGCAGAGACGTATACAGTGGAATCGCGCAATGCGAGTATCCGCCATTTCCTCGGTCGGTTTCGCCGCCGTACGCGGTGCTCCTCCAAGAGTAAGGAGATGGTTCACCTCTCGCTGTGGCTGCTGTTCAAGGACACCGAACGCATTATGCCTATACTTAATTAGCAAAGCCAAAGTGTGGAAGGGGGTTTAAATGGACAGGTATTTTCAGTCAATTAACAGGTGGATGATTTTCAGGGGAGGCACGGAATGGTAATGGAGCAAGTTTCTCCAACTCCGGATCGAATTTTCGAGGCCCTTTGGGGCCACCAACGGACTGCCGCCCTCAAGGCAGGGATCGATATCGAATTGTTTACCGCCATTAAGGAAGGCAAGCGTCAGGTTTCAGCCCTAGCGGAACAATGCAAGGCTACCGAACGGGGTGTCCGCATGCTAGCTGATTATTTGACGATGTTGGGATTCCTGAGGAAAACAGGAAATGAATATTCCTTAGTCTTCAGATTCTGAGGTCTTTTTAGTGACCACGTCACCAGCCTATGTGGGAGGAACTTTGGAGTTTATGTTGGCCCCACCGTTGTATGATGGATTTCGTCGTCTGACCGAAGCGGTGCGGAAGGGTGGGACGGCCCTGGATGAACAAGGCACCACGGCTGAGGAACATCCTGAATGGGTAACATTTGCACGAGCCATGATTCCCATGATGATGGCACCCGCCAAGTGGATTAGCAACTATCTCGCTGCTCACCAGGTCAAGGTGGACAAAGTATTGGATATAGCTGCGGGACACGGCCTCTTTGGCATTGAAATCGCCAAACAATTTCCTCAATCAACCATCGTGGCTCTGGATTGGCCCAATGTGTTGACTGTAGCAAAGGAACAGGCCCAAACTGCAGGTGTTCAGGAACGATACCAGTGGCTTCCAGGCAATGCCTTTTCGGTAGAGTATGGCAAGGGTTACGATGTGGTTCTTTTGACCAATTTCCTCCATCACTTTGATCCGCCGACCTGCGAAGAAATTCTTCGAAAAGTTCATAGAGCGTTAAAAGAAAACGGGCGAGTGGTGACGGTGGAGTTTGTGCCCAATGAAGATCGGGTCAGCCCGGCCTCCGCGGATTTTGCCCTGGTCATGTTGGTTACCACTCCAGCAGGGGATGCTTATACGTTTCCAGAATTGAACGACATGTTCACCAAGGCGGGTTTTGCCAGAAGTGAAATTCACGAAGTCCCTCAATCGAAAGAGCATGTGGTGGTCTCCTACAAAACATGAGAACAATAGAACAAACACAGACCAAAACACTCATTTATGTCGTGGACCCTATGTGTTCCTGGTGCTGGGGCTTTTCACCGGTGTTCGAGGCGATTGATAAAAAATTTTCTGAACGAGCAACCCTACAGATTATGATGGGCGGTCTCCGTCCGGGGGATGCCGAACGGTTTGATGAACAACGGCGGTCGTATATCTTGGGTCATTGGCATGCGGTTCATACAAGAACGGGGCAACTCTTTAATTTTGATTTTCAGATGGGACCCTCTTTTACGTATGATACGGAACCCGCATCACGGGCTGTGATGGTCGTGCGGTATCTGTCGCCTCAGGGGGAAGCGGCGATGCTCAAGAAAATCCAGGAAGCTTTTTATGTCAAGAATGCCGATGTCACCAGTGAAACAGTCTTAGCAGATCTTGTTGGAGATCTGGGTCTTGATCGGTCCCAATTCTTGGCGAAATTTCAAGATCCTCATATGAAACAATCTGTGTGGGAGGAATTTGAACAGGCCCGTCAATTGGGTGTATCAGGATTTCCTACGTTGCTAGGCCGTCACGGGCAAACCGTCTCAACCCTCACCCATGGGTATCAGGCGTTTGACCGGTTGGCGCCCGTGGTTGATGAATGGATACACTCCGGGTTATCTGAATAAAGGCGCTAGTTTAAGAACGATTTTATGCGACTAATATCCCCTAAATACCCTGATGACTCATTAGATGAGGAGGTCACGTTATGCAACAAGTGGTGAGAATTGTTGTGATGGTTGGTGTCATGGTCAGTGTTGGAATGAGTCAGGTCACCATTTCGTTGGCCGAAATGGCCAAATGGAACGTAGACAAGGATCATACAACCCTGGGTTTTGAGGTGGTCCACATGGTGGTGTCGAAAACGCAAGGGAAGTTTACCGAATATTCCGGATTGGTTGAGATGGACGCCGAAAAGCAGGAATTTAAAACCTTTGAAGCCGTCATTCAAACAGCCTCAGTGACGACAGATCATAAAAAACGAGATAAACATCTTCGAAGCCCAGACTTTTTCCATGTCAGCACATTTCCAACCATGACGTATAAGATGAAAAGCTATACTAAGAACGGAAATCAATACACAGCAGTTGGGGATTTCACCTTACTAGGGGTAACAAAGGAAATCGCCTTAGTCGGAACGTTTAACGGCGTGGCCAAAGATCCATGGGGCAATACTCGTGCAGGGTTTACGGCTGAAGGCACGGTCAATCGACAAGACTTTGGCATGAAATTTAGCGAACTCTTGGACAACGGCGGACTTATTGTAGGTGATGAGGTCAAGCTTAAATTAGAAATTGAAATCATCAAAGAAAAGAAACCCGAAAAGGTCAAGCATTAATCTGGCTATGCGAGTGGTTTGAACTCGGCCTCTCCAGAATTAGCCTGACTCATTTCTGTTCCTGGATTGCTCCCCCCAAATAGGCAGGAGCAAGTCCCTCTTTTTTCCCGCCTTAACATTTTTGTCACCTCGCAGATTAGGTGGCGGAAAAATCTTTCCGGCGTTTGTAGGGACGTTCCGGTGGAACGTCTTTCTTGTCTTTCCTGGTTTTCACCTTCCACCATCGAGGAAAATCCATAAATCTCCCAGGCCCTTTCGGGAGATGACCATGCCGGGTTTCGGCCCGGCAGCCGAGGTCCTTTTGTTTCGGCAAAAGGACCCAAAACCACTGATGCCCAGTCTGGTCGTATTACATGAAGCAGGGGCTCGAATCAGGTGGGGTGGCCCAACTCGCTGCGCTCACACAAGGGCCGCCCGCATGGAACGCCCCTCTTCTGAGGCCAGCCTGCAGGCATCGGAGGGATGAGCAAAGGGTGAACAGGTCGGGGCGAAACCTCGAGACGGAAAATACTGGGAATCACTCGTAGAGACGTCCCGGTGGGACGTCTTCTTTGTTGCCAGGGTTAATTACCAACCGCTACCGGCAAGGATGAGAGAAACCAGGGGTACAGCCAGAAATAGGTCAGTGGCCAAGTGACGAGCATGAAGATTGCCGGATACAACAGCCCAATCCGATAGGGCCTCGTTCCTTCCGGTTCGGCATCAGGGGCTTTGGGGAAATATTTAGATCGCACATAACCCACACCGGTTCCAAGTATGGCCCCCAGGGGGCCGCCAAAAATTCCCCCTTTTAAAAGAATCGCCGATTCTAAGAAATTCATAATCATCAAACTCTTTATAGATTGACCTGTTAATAAGAAGCGTCCAGAAACAATACCTAATATCCCATCCAAAACTATAGGAACTACCGCAAATACTACCATGTTTCTAACGAACACATTCGCCTGTTTTTGGCCAATGAAAAAACGAAAGACTAGGAAAATGAGGACTGCCGGAAGAATAAAAGTAAAAGGGAAAAGAAAGGGTAAAAGGAAGGAAGTTGGACTAATTAATAGAAATCTTTCCAGGAAGAATCCAACCCCGGTGCCAACCAATAGGCCGTATTGCAAAAATGACTCGATCGGGGAATAGAGCAAAGACAGCCTGAAATGATTTTTGGCAAACACTTCGAGTGGTAGCCACGAAGACTCTAAAGCAAGAAACCATTTTTGTAAAAGACCAATTGGTTTTTTGCTAGACTGAATGAGCCAATCCCTACTTACCTTTCCTTCTACAATCGCTGTTCGCAATTCCTTATGGGAGTGAAAGGGCTGTATTTCTCCATTTGGTCGTTGCACTTCCATCTGCTGTCCGATGGTAGGTGTGGCACGTTTTCCAGCGGTCGGCGTGTAGGCGAGGCCATGCCGATCAGCGAGAATGCGTTGAACGGCTTCGAGCAGTTCCGGCTCATAGGCTTTTGACCGGATTGTGGCATCGGTCAAAATTCCGGTAAGCTCTGGCTTGTCCTTGAAGGCAATCCACGCCATACACTCTTGCACACGCTCTTCGCTCAACTGTGCCGAATCAAAGGTAATGGGTGGTGGGTCGGTTCTGGCCATGGTATTAATGGAATGGATAGGGTTTTTTCTCCTCGGTACTTTTGTTTATTCACCACTTGTCGGTAACACGCGGAATTTTTAAAGGCAAAGATATGCTAAATTGTCCCTTGGTTCTTCTTGGTGCGAGTTTGTGAGGTCCCCCTCAATATGGCCCTGTATGGGATGTAAGCCCCTTTCTTTGTCATTCCCGCGGCATTAGGCGGGAATCTATCCGTATCTATTCTGAAGAAAAATTTTATACAAATGCCTGCCCAGTCGGCAGCAAAAAAAAAGATGGATTCCCGATTAAGACTGTCGGAAATGACTGGTAAAGACTGGGCGGAATAACAGAGAAGGAAATGAGTGGGCAGATGATTGTGTGTGGGAGAAGGAAATCTGTTAGTCATTTGGATTGGCGAGCACGTCGAGGAGAGAGAGTACGAACGACGCGGCCGTTTTTAGAATTTCAGGATTTATGGTTTCAGGTGTGTCTGATGGTTGGTGAAAGTGAGGATGAACACCTGCGCTGACTATAGTGATTGTTGGGACTTCCGCTTCGTAAAACGGCACGTGATCTCCGCCAGGAAAATATCCGTACAATTTGATCTTCTCCGTTAATCCCGCCTGTTTGGCTGCATGGTTGGCTATGGATTTTTCTAATCGTGTGACTCCTACCGTGAGTGTTCCATCGCCTACTCCTACATGATCCAGGTTGATCATGGCCATGGTCTTATCTAATGGCAGAACTGGATTGTGGACATATTGCTTGGATCCCAAGAGTCCTCGTTCTTCTCCATCGAATGAGATAAACAGGATGGTGCGTTGGGGTTTTGCGGAGCCTGATGTCAAGAGTCGGGCAATTTCCAGCATGATGGCTGTGCCCGAGGCATTATCATCGGCCCCTGGGAATTGTAATCCGGCTTGTGTGCCGAAATGGTCTCGGTGTGCGCCAATAACAATCGTTTCTTTCTTGCCTATTGGATGGCTTCCCGGAATTACGCCTAGCACATTGCTGAGCCTTCCTGGTGTTACCCGACTGTGCCATCGAAGATGGGCGACCAAGGGTAAAGCACGAGAGGGATTTCCCGCGTGATGGTTGGCGGTTTGTTGAAGGTCTTCTAATGAGATGCCTAAGGTTTGAAACAAAGAATCTGCATCAGTCCCACTGATCCATGCCCCAGGGATCGGACGGTCCTCGGGTGAAGTCGCATAAATGGCCAGGGGAATTTGCCCAAGCCCTTTTCGGGCCTGATATCGATTCAGAAGCTGGCCCGTGACCGTGAGATAGGCGGCTGCCCCTTTTTCTTTGGCGATGTGGGCTTTTTGTTCATGCGTGACCCATTGTGAGTAGGCAGGTGGTTTCCCACGCAGGAACAAGACGATGCGATTGTGCACATCCACACCCTGGTAGTGATCCACTCCCCGAGCAGGATCCACGATCCCATATGCAACAAACACGACTGGTGCGGTGACGTTGACGGAAGGCGAATCCAGGATTGGGAGAAAGTCTTTCCCCACTTCCAGCTTGAAGGAAATTCTTTTGTTTTTTGTTCCTGTTGGCGACAACGTGATGAGAATTGGAGGCTGAATCTGAGGAGCCCTGAGGGGGCTCTGTTGTATCCAAGTGGATGAGGACTGCTGAGAAGTGGTGGGATAGGCCGGTTGCAATCCTAATTTTTGAAAGCGCTGGACAACATAGTAGGCTGATTGGTTTCCGCCATCCGTCCCTGCTTGCCGACCTCCATAGATGAGGCTACTCAATTCTCGAATGTCGGCCATGATGTGTTCGGTTTGGATTCTATCCTGATTCGTTTGGGCGGACGCTGGGCCCACTAGATGAAGAACGAAGAGTCCCAAGATGGGGATGGCCAGGAAGATCAGACGCATTCGGGCACTATTCCATATTCCTGGGGAAAAGTGGAAGTACAGCCTTGAAAAGAAGTGCGGGTTGACAAGCTGAAGGCATCATTTTATAGTTAACCAAAAGGTTAAATATATGGCGACGGCACTAGAACAGACGTTTTCTGCATTAGGAGACCCTACCCGGTTGGCTATTGTGCAGCGACTGGCTCAAGGGGAAGCAACGGTCACGGAACTGGCTCAGCCGTTTCAGGTTTCTTTGCCGGCTATTTCAAAGCATCTCCGCATTCTTGAGGATGCTGGCCTTCTGGTGAGAAGCAAGGAGGGGCGTATCCACCGATGCCAATTAGGTACTCCCCCATTGGAAGTGGCCCAACGATGGCTCGACCACTATACGAAATTTTGGAATCAGAAATTGGATGCCTTGGAGGGATATCTTCAGCAGACTTCATCGACCATACATCATAAGGAGGATGACTCATGGAACAGACCACAACCCCATCAACGATCTCACTCCAAGTTACCCGCACCTACGCCGCGAGGCCGGAAGTCGTCTTCCGGGCCTGGACCAATCCGGAAGCGTTGAAACAATGGTTCGCACCTTCTGATGAGTACTCTACCCCGGTAGCCGAGGTTGACCTTCGTGAGGGTGGCTCCTATCGGATCCACATGAAAGAGCCTTCAGGAGACATCCATGCTGTAGGTGGAGTCTACCGAGAGATTCAAGAGCCCACTCGGTTGGTCTTTACGTGGGCTTGGGAAGCTGGTGGAGGGTGTGGTGTAACTCTTGATGATCCCAATCCCGAAACTTTAGTGACAGTCGAATTTCGGCCGACCGGGGAAGGGACGGAAGTGACGGTCATTCATGAACAATTCCCCACGGAAGACGCGCGAGACAAGCATCAACATGGATGGACGGGTTGTCTGGCTCAATTGGATAAAATCGTAAACTCACATACACTGTAGTCCCGGCCTCCGGGATTTGATGGAGGAGAAAGGAGCATTGGTTGGATGGGTATCAAAGAAATTGGAACGGAATTAGTGGCCTTGTGTCGTGAAGGGAAAAACCTTGATGCTATTGAACAATTGTATAGTTCGGATATCGTGAGTATTGAAGCAGCACCAATGCCAGGGTTGAAGCAGACTGAAACGGGGGTCGAAGCCATTAAAGCCAAAAACAAATGGTGGATAGAAAATCATGAGATTCATGGCGGGGAGGTTCAGGGTCCTTTCCCTCATGGGAATCGGTTTGTGGTGTTTTTTAAATTCGATGTGACACCAAAGCATTCTGGGCAACGGATGACCATGGAGGAGATGGGATTATTCACGGTCGAACAGGGGAAGATCGTGCGGGAGGAATTTTTTTATAGTATGGAATAGTTGGGATGTTTTGAGAAGCCTCCGATTGCTCAGTTATTCATTCTGGCATGGGGATGGTGATGACCACTCCCCCCATCGTATCCCCAAGTTTGAAATCCCGTTTGGGACTCAAGGGGTGGGCGTTATGGCAGGTGATACAAGCACTGCCGATCGCTTGGTCCGCGTAGATGGCCTGGAAAAATTTCTTTTTTCCACTTTTGACGACTCCCTTTTGCGGGACCTCAGGGTTGAGCACGAGCTGTTCCAACCCATTCCGTTCAAACTCCGTGGCGGGGCCGTTTCTTTGGTATATGGGCCAAAGACTAATGAGTCGATACCGAAGGCCGTTGCCCGTTTCTGCGACGAGTTTGCTGGAGGAATGCAGAAACTGGGCTGGTAAAGGAATGGCCTTTTTCACCTTCCAATCTTCTCTTGCAATGACGATACCTAGGTCCTGCATGCGCTTGACGATTACATTGGTATAGACTTTTCGATCTGCTTCAATGATTGAATGTAAATAGTCCGCGACCATTGAAGGGGAAATGCCTTTGCTGAGAGATTCCTTCGAGGCTCCATAGACCAGGTGCGGAGTGAAAATCAGAAATGTCATTAAGGAGACCATTCCTACCTGAGCGAAACACCATGTTCTACTCATCATCATGACTCCTTGTTGCTAGTTGTGGGGGTGGAAGGGAGAGGGAAAGAAATGTAGCAAACAGTGCCTTGGTCCTTTTCGCTTTCTAGGCGAATCTGTCCGCCCAGTTTGGTAATAAGGCGATGGGCCACAGTTAAGCCCAGGCCTGATCCTCCTCCCTGGTCTTTTGTAGTGAAAAAAGGGTCAAAGACTTTGGGCAGGTGGGCCTGCGCGATCCCTGTCCCAGAGTCTGTAATGCGAATGTCTATTAAGTTCTCCTTGATTGCAGTCGTCACCTCCAAGATTCCCCCTTCCGGCATGGCTTGAAAGGAATTGGTGATGACATTGGTGAAAATCTGTCCCAGTTCATACGGGTTGGCTCGTAGGGGTGGCAAGGGTTCAAACTGAGTATTGATGTTGATGTGTGATGATGTAAACAGCGCTGTCAGGGCGGTCAAGGCCCTTTCGATTTGCTCATTGACGTTGACGAGAGCTTGGGTTTTTGAAAATTGGATTCCCGCCTGACCCGTAAAATCACGAACAATTGATGCCATCCGCTTCCCATGTTGAACGATCCCCGATGCATATTCTTTGATCTGGGGGGAATCGGATTCCTCCTGAATGGCTTCTCCCAACCCAATGACCCCCACCAAGGGATTGTTGAGTTCATGCCCGATTCCAGCACTGAGGACCCCTAAGCTTGCCAGCTTTTCGCCCTGAATGAGTTGATCTTGTAACAAGCTTTCTTCCGTCATATCTCGCAAGACCAGTCCGACATCCGGCTCTTTTCCCGGAGCAGTTTGTACCGCAAACCATCGGTATCGATACATCCGGTTGTGGACGCGAAATTCTGGACGTTCATGACCACCGTGTTCCC
>JAZFZJ010000328.1:0-6556 GCA_036443915.1 Nitrospirales bacterium | reverse complement strand
TCAAAAATTTAAGAAATTGTATGGGGGAAAAGGCTTTTACCTTCGCCCACGATACGGTTCTGAATGAGAATATGATGTATACGCTTATCGATAAATGCGACATGGTGTTTCATCTTGCGGCGGCTGTGGGTGTGAAATTAATCGTCGAACAGCCTGTTCGGACTATTGAGACAAATATCAAAGGAACCGAAGTCGTTCTGGATGTGGCAAGAAAATTCGGTAAAAAGGTTATGATTGCCAGTACGTCCGAGGTCTATGGAAAAAATACGAAGGTTCCTTTTAAGGAGGACGACGATCGCATACTTGGATCGACAACGTTCAGCCGATGGAGCTATGCCTGTTCGAAAGCCATCGACGAATTTCTTGGTCTTGCCTATTTTAAGGAATACCAGCTTCCCGTCCTATTGGTTCGACTATTCAATACTGTTGGTGAGCGGCAAACGGGACAATACGGTATGGTCATCCCTCGGTTTGTCCATGCAGCCCTTACCGATAGTCCCTTGTCTATTTATGGTGATGGGAAGCAGAGACGATGCTTTGCCTATGTTCAGGATGTCCTTGACGGAATTATCGCTCTGACTAAATCCCCTCAATCCTGGGGCAACGTATTCAATATCGGTTCCACAGAAGAAATAAGCATTGAACAGTTAGCCCAAACCATTATTCAGAAGGTCGGAAGTTCCTCCCCAATCCAATACATTCCCTATGAAAAGGTGTATGGACAGGGTTTTGATGATATGTTCCGTCGAAAACCATGCCTCGAGAAAATCGAGGGGCTGGTCGGATATAAACCTCACACTTCCTTGGATACGATTTTGGATCATATTATTGAGTATTACCGAACCGAAGTCCTCATTGAACAAGGGTGACAAGGAGTAGGTGAGAAAAGGACGTTAGGCTTCCAAAAGTGCACCAGAGGTTTCCATAAGTAGCGATATGATGGTGAAGGGTACACTTCCTATTCTTACGTATCATTCCATTGATCATAGTGGCTCCGTATTGTCTGTATCTCCGGAAAAATTCCTATCCCACATGACCATTTTGGCCAACTCAGGATACCAGATTGTCTCTTTGAAGGAAGTGACTTCTTGCCTCCAGTATCAAAAGCCTTTCCCAGCAAAAACCGCAGCACTGACCTTTGATGACGGGTTTAAAAATTTCCATCAAGAAGCGTTTCCTGTGCTGAAGAAATTTGGCTTCCCTGCCACAGTTTTTCTGGTTGTTGGATGGTGTGGAAAGGAAAATTCCTGGCCTGGACAACTCAAGACGATTCCTTCCTTTGATTTATTAGATTGGAAGGACATTAAAGAAATGGCTGGTCAGGGGGTCGAGTTTGGATCCCATACGATGAATCATCCAAACCTTTCTCAGATTTCGTCGGTGGAAGCGGAGCATGAAATTGCCCAATCCCAAAAAACGATTCAAGCGGCTATTGGGCAGGACGTCCAGTTTTTTGCTTATCCCTATGGGGTACACACATCAGAGGTTAAAACAATGGTGAAGAAGAGGTTTGCTGGAGCCTGTTCCGTACAGATGGACTTTGTCACCTCAGAAAGTGATCGTTATGCCTTACCACGAATCGACATGTTCTATTTTTCTCAAAATAGTTTTTTTGAGTATCTCAATACGCCTGCGTTCCCTCTCTATGTGAAATGTAGGAAATGGTTGAGAGGTTTGAAAGGACAATGACCAATAGTAGCCTAATCCCCAAACTATGGTTATGTCTGGGTTTTCTGACAACAGGGGTCGGAATCGCGCTGCCCACAGGCGCCCTTCTGGGTTGGTTACGGAGTAGCCCGCTTGGAGACCTTCCTCCTACCCTAGTGGATCAATTAATGGTTGGGGGAACGCTTTTCAAAATTGGGTGTGTTGTTCTGGGTCTTCTCCTGATAGGAGTGGGACGGCTCAAAATTTGGGAAGGAGATGACAATGAGGGCCAACAAGACACCCAAACTGAAGGACCTTCTTATACCTGGATTATCCTTGGCTTGGTTGGTTGTGCGACAGCCTTGAGGCTCTATGAGCTTAGCTCCGGTCTGTGGTATGACGAAATTGTGACCTACGTCAAATATGTCAAAATGCCTATGGGTGATCTACTCACCACGTATGATTCAGAAAACCAGCATTTCCTATTTTCCGTATTGGCACATCTCTGCTTTTTGTTGTTTGGTGATCATGTGTGGGCCATTCGTTTACCTGCTGTGGTATTCGGAGTGGGAAGCATATGGGCAGTATATGCGCTGGGGCGTCAAGTTGGGAGCGAGAAAGAAGGAATCCTCGCTGCCGCTTTGCTTACCTTTTCTTATCATCATATTTGGTTTAGTCAAAATGCTCGAGGCTATTCAGGCCTCCTTTTTTGGACGCTCCTGTCTAGTTGGATCTTTCTTCGAGCCTTGCCAGGGTACAAGGCTCAAAGGTGGATGCTCTATGCCGTAGCCGTTGCGCTAGGGATGTATACCCATGCCACGATGCTCTTTGTCGTCATTGGCCATTTTTTTGTTTTTGTTTTCAATGTGTTTCGTCAGCCCATCCACACCTGGTCCAAGAATTGGGTCGGTTTCGCCTTGGGGTTTGTCTTTTCAGGGCTGTTAACCTTTCAACTGTACTCTCTGGTCATACCTCAATTACTCGATACAATGGGGATGACGACCTCTGTGCGTGACTGGAATAGTCCATTGTGGACTCTGTTAGAAATTGTAAAGGGATTGAAAATCGGGTTTATCATTGGAATGGTCGTGTTAGTAGGTGGTGGGACCATCATCGCTATGGGCCTCTGGAGTTTTTACAAGGAAACCCCCGCCTTTGTGGGCATTATGTTGATTCCAGGTATTTTGGGACCCGCCCTGGTGTTGAGCTCGGGCCATCCTTTGTGGCCAAGGTTTTTTTTCTTTTTGGCCGGATTTGGGGTGTTGACACTTATTCGTGGCTTCATGATCTTTGGTTCTCGTCTTGGGAAACTACTTCAAGTAAACTCCCAAAAATTACAGCCGGTTGGAATGACGCTGTGCGTTCTGACCATTTCACTATCTGCTATTTCAGTAGCTTGGGCATATGGTCCCAAACAAGATTTTGGTGGCGCATTAACGTTTGTCGAGGAAAATCGTTTGCCAACTGATACCGTGGTGAGTGTAGGATTAGCCACTTTCACCTACCAAAAGTTCTACGGGAAGAATTGGGAAAAAGCGGACACAATTCAGGAATTGAACGCCATTCGTTCACGAAATAAACGGACCTGGGTGGTATATACCATGCCCTTACACCTTGAATCGTATTTTCCGGAAATCTTGTCTTCCCTCGAATCTGAGTTTGAGCAAGTAAAAATATTCCCCGGAACCTTAGGAGGAGGTGCAGTGTTTGTTAGTCGATTCTCATCGGTCTTTCCTAATGAATCAACGTATGCGGAGAAAACCATTCCCTAACATGAAAGGTAATCTGTTCTTACAAAATTACCAAAAGCTAGTGTGGTGGTGGTATCGCCTTTTTCCCTCTATGCGATAAGGGAGAACGGTCGCTTCTTATCATTATGAGAGAATGTAAAACGAAGAATGTAAGAAGATGAAAGAATCTTTTCAGCCTTCCATATCGATCGTGATTCCCGCTTTTGATGAGGAGAATGGGATCGGACCTCAAATTGAGACCATACGTAAGGCCTTACAGTCTTATCACGGTCTATTCGAGATAGTGGTGATTGATGATGGATCAGCGGATAAGACAGCCGAACAAGCTCGAAAGGCTGGGGCACGAGTCTTGTGCCACCAGAAAAATCGAGGATATGGGGCCGCGTTAAAGACCGGAATTCGTTTAGCTGAACATGACATTATCGTTATTACCGATGCGGATGGCACGTATCCAGCCGATCAAATTCCCAACATTGTGGCCCAACTTGAAAATGCCGATATGGTCGTGGGAGCTAGAGTCGGCAGTACAGTCCATATTCCCCTCATCCGACAGCCAGCAAAATGGGTGTTGAGAAAACTTGCTGCACATATTGCTGGACAACCGATCCCGGATTTAAATTCAGGCTTACGTGCATTCCGCAGAAACGTGATCACCCAATATTATTCGCTCCTTTCAAACCGGTTTTCTTTTACCACCACATCAACGTTAGCGTTTTTAGGTGATGATTACCGAGTTGTGTATCACCCTATCAATTATTACAAGCGAACGGGCCAGTCGAAGATACGGCCCAAACACTTTATGGAGTTTATGATTTTAGTGCTACGAATGGCGATGTTATTTCAGCCTCTCAAAGTCTTTATTCCTTTAGCCTGTGTGTTCGGACTGGGTGGTTTACTCAAATTATTTTTTGATGTTTCCCTGTTTTTTCAACGGACCACAGCCTTTGAATGGGCATCACTCTATAATCCTATTCTTTCCACCTCAACCCTTCTTTTACTCCTGGGTGCTCTTCAGCTTCTCTTGGTTGGTATGGTTGCCGATGGAATTCTGCGGCGAGTTACACAACACAATCGCCCCGAAGTGTTATCCAGCTCCCTGCAACCATATGAACACCAGTTGAGTGAGGAACTCACTAAGATAAGCGGGCAAAAGACACCTCAAACTTTAACCAAATTGGGAGAATAAACGAGTAGCATGGAAGTGATGCGAGTCCTGTTGTTTGTAGGGCTAGTTGTTCATAAACTCGTCTGGGAGGTGTTAAAACGACGGAGTAAGACTACTCATCCCAACCAAAAATCCACGCCCAATGTCATGGTCAGTGTTATTAAAGTGATCAAAATGGGCATCCTCGTGTTTCTTCTCATCCAAACCCTCTTTCTAGAACTATTTCCTATTTCCAATGATCCCGCAATGATCAAACTTGTTGGCTTGTGTTTCTACGTCATTGGCCTCACAACAGCCATTCTTGGGAGGCTGCATCTTGGTGATAATTGGGTTGATCTAGAGGAATATCAGGTTATTCCTGAGCAGGCTTTGGTGACAAGGGGGATCTATCGTTATATCAGACACCCCATATACGCGGGGGATTTGTTTCTCATTTTTGGTCTCCAGTTAGCGTTAAACTCATGGCTCGTGCTTATGGTTATTCCCCTCTTTGCCATCGTGTTTCGGCAAACTTCAGCTGAAGAAATTGTTTTGGCGAGAGCTTTCCCCAATTACACAGATTATTGTAGACGAACTAAACGTTTTGTGCCCTTCCTAATTTAATGAGTGCTATGAGAGATTCCGTAGCCATCAACAAGGACATAACTCATACCCCCTACTTCTCATGACACCAGCCACCTCCGCTAGCAGCCTTTCCCCAGACAATTTCCAGGAACCGGAGCCCTGGCGATTGACTCCTCGTCAGATTGCGGTGCGATTATTTTTTACCTGTTGGCTGATTTTTTCTTTGCATTTTGCCACGAATATCGTTCGTGAGGTGTATCTCGCATTGTCCATAGGGGAACATTTATCTTTTCGTGTCGATGAGTATGCCAATATGCACCCGGATTTATTCGAAAAACCTGGGTATGGGTGGCATATTGGGAACAATCCTGGTGTCTCGATGTTAGCAGCTATTCCCTATGGAATAGCGAGTCCGTTCATCAATGTTATCGTGGAAAAGGTTCAAGAAAGTCGAAAAGCCTCTGGGCAAGCTGAGCCTCCACAATATAATTCGCCTTGGCCCATGGCCAAGCGGTTTTATGTAGAAGCATGGCACCGAGGTTTTGATGTCAAATTTGGATTGGGCGCTTTTGTGATGCAAGTTTTTTGTATGGCTCCCAGTTCCGCGTTCGGAGTCGTTGTGGTATTTTTCACACTACGTCGAATTATCTTCTCTGACAAGATGGCTCTGTGGATGGCTATAGTCTATGCTTTTGGCACTCCGGTTTTTTTTCGAACGGGATATTTGAACCATAATTTGATGCTTGGGCATATTGCATTTCTGGGCTTTTTGGCCATGTGGAATCCAGCCAGGGCAGAATGGCCCTCGTCAACACTTCGGTTTTTTGTGGCAGGGATGACTGGTGGACTAGCCCTCCTATTCGATTACAGTGGTGTTGTGTTACTCATTGGCCTGTTTTGTTACGGTGTGGTGAAACGTTGGATTGAGTATTCAAAGACGGATGCATTCCGCCATGCACTCTGGTACCTAGGTGGTACCCTCGGACCCGTGGGGCTTCTCTGGTTGTACCAATGGCAGAGTTTCGGGCATCCCTTCTTTCCAGGTCAGCATTGGATGCCTCCTGTTGAATGGATTGAGCGTGGGTACCAGGGATTTGGCCTTCCCCAACTTGAACTTCTTTGGGCTTTGGCCTTTGATTACCGGTTTGGCTTATTTGTCAGTGGTCCTCTATTTCTTCTTGCCTTGGGCGCCCCATTTGTTTGTCGAAAGGGGAACCGCTTATTTCCCTGGTTAGAACTGACAGCAATGTTGAGTTTTTTTCTTGTTCTATGGGTATTTTTTAGCGGCAGCAACTACACGCGGCTTCAGTTTAATACTGGCATCAGGTATCTGACACCTCTATTCCCATTTTTATTTATACCCGCAGCTTTTGTCCTCGTACGTCTTCCCAGCCCAGTCGTATTGTTTGTCTCAGTCGTTTCAGTGGCC
>JAZFZJ010000327.1:0-8497 GCA_036443915.1 Nitrospirales bacterium | reverse complement strand
CCTTCTCTGATTGATATGGCTTTACCAATTTTCATAATAATAAAGAACCCAGGACTAGGAAAGTCGTAGGGTTCATGAAATTTGAGAATAGTTAGAGGCTGAAACATCAAGAAGCTAAGGAAGCGTTTAAGCGAGTCCTGAGGGTTCTCGAAGGAAGGATGGCCCACCATAAAGGGCAAAACCAAAAATTTTAAGGTTCCAGGGTTAAAGTCCCAGGTATCAGGGTGAGACTTGAAACCTTGAACCTGTACCAGAACGCTGTTGACGGACCCTGCGCCTTCGCGAGGGCATGATTTTTCAACGGTTCCTTTGGGCAAACCCTCTCCCAACCCTAAATCCTGGCATATTTTACGAAGGCTCTTTGACTCATGGGCTAGGAAAAGGTCTTGGAAATTGGAACCGGGTTAGGCTATCAGTCAGCCTCGCTTCTCGTTTATCGAGCGGGCCCGTTGAAAAAGTCCGCCAGCGGCGTTCCCTGCCTTCGCCAGAGCGGCTTCGCGCTCACAGGCTTGGCGCTCTTCGCGCCGTTCGCCCTCACGTACTCCAACTACGCTCCGGGTGCCAAAGCCCCTGCGGCCTTGCCCGAGGAAAAGCACGTCTTGGCGTGCACGGGCTGGGCGGGTGAGACAGAGGGCCTTTTTGAACAGGCCTCTTCCTTATGATGATTCATGGATTTGTGAGTTGGGATAGGCACAATAAAATTTCTTAATTATTCAACAGTTATCGAGTCAAGAAAAAGGACCTTCCGGTGGCCTAAAAACTTCATGAATAAGGCTTCCAATAAGAAACGGGTATAGACTCACCGGCGGGCTTGGCTTGAGGCAACCCCCCCGAGGCCGGTATGATAGGGATATGAAAGGCTTCTTTATTCGATGTGGGATAACAGGATTAGCCGTGTTGCTGGCAAGTCAGATAATCCCTGGCCTTGAAATTACCAGCGTAGCTTCCGGAGTTGCGGCGGTAGTCATCCTTTCCTTTCTGAACGCGATCATTCGTCCTATTCTCTATCTGCTGTCGGCTCCGTTTATTTTGGTGACTTTGGGGTTATTTATGATGCTGATCAATGCATTCTTACTCCATGTCGTCGCGTTTTTCGTAAAGGGGTTTCTTGTATCTGGGTTTTGGCCGGCGGTTGGGGGGGCGCTTATTATTAGTCTCGTGAGTGGGATTCTCAATCTCTGGATTTCGGAGCAGGGCCGTATTGAAATGGTGACTCGCCATCAATCCGGCCGCAAAATTCGACATATCAATTAATGGAAGATGGGGAAGACTGCTAGAAGCCAACAAGACCAATCGAGTTTGATGAATAGATCGATTGAAATTCTTTCATTAATTGAATCGCCATTCACGATGCGGCATGTTATGAAGAGGAAACGCCTGCATGACTAATCGTCTTGAATCCACATTCTCCACCAAGCAACAAAGTACCCTTCAAAAGATTCTGACCTTCGCTGTTAATGAGGTTGGAATGGAGGCTGCCTTGGTGGCGATTATGACGCAGGATGGGGGATCCCTGGTTGAGCAAGTCAGCCGGGGATTTTCCCCACGAGAAATTGGGGCGATTCTTCGTGCCTTATCTATGGAGGAATTGAAAAGCGTCAATGCCCGGAATGTGACGGGGGGAACCGAGTTGGATAGTGTACTTCGTCTTCGCATGGTCACGCCCGGAAGTAAGGTGGTGCTGGTGCTTCCCTTGAAATTTGGTGGGCGAGTCTATGGCACGCTTGTTCTGGCCAGGCGAGAAAATGTTGCCCTGACCAAACGAGAGAAAACGACGCTCTCTGCCAACGTCAACCACATTACGGAGGAATTGAAAAAGGCAGGGTTGTTTGGATCTTCTCTGATTTTAGGCAAACCGACGGTTGCCAATGAACCACTCAGCGTATCCGCAGAAGAATCGCAGACTCCGGTTACTCGAACGTATACGAATGTGGATGTCCAAGAACGGATTACCAATATTTTATCGGAAGTGGATGGGGGGTTGTCCTTTGATCGAGGGTGGGTCAGCCTTTATGACCCACTGGCCGCTTCGTTAGAAATCTTGGGGGTGTTTGGCACTCAAAAACGCGATGTGAGTCCTGGCCAACGGCTTTCGCTAGATGATTCAGCATCGGGCTGGTCGGTTCGTCATCGAAAGTCGCGGAGTGATAAAAACTTGGCGTCGACCCAAGGGCGGTTTCACGACTATAAGCAACTGTATCGGGACCGATTTGCCTCGACTGTCGTTGTCCCTTTTTTCGTCAGAGGTCGGGTGGCTGGTACCCTGACTCTAGCGTCGAAGAATCCTGACCAATTCGATCAAAATGGTGGCGATCCAAAAAGTCTCGAATCCCTCACAACCAAATTAGTGGAATTATTTGAAGATCCATCGTGTCGTCTATCCGTCCTAGAGGCGGCTCCAGTTCGGCCAGAAGAACCTGCCAACAAAGGGCAGGCACTTCCGGTGCCCACGGAAGGGGATGTGCGCAAAGAAGAGCGGCGAGCGGCCTTGCATGAGGTGAGTTCGTTCCTAGCCACCGAAATTCGGGAACCTATAGGATTTATTCGTGCGCAATTAGAAGAAATTACCACTGAGGCGGAACTGGATTTTGATTCACAGACCAGGGTCGAAAATGCCATGCGGGATATGATTCGGATGGAAACGATGGTAAACGAAATTCTGGACTTTGCTAAACCCTTGGAACTTGACCGAAAAATGTGCCGGGTCCAGGATTTATTGAATGAGGCCCTATCCCTGGTCTCGACCGACCTGCGGGTGAACCGCATCGAAGTCGTGAAAAAAATTCCAGCTCGTTTGGCACAAGTTCGATGGGATGAAGCCAAAATGCAGCATGTCTTTCTCTGTATTTTTAAAAATGCCATTGAAGCCATGTCTCCTGGAGGACATTTACGGGTAGAGGTCATGTTGACCCGCGCACGAAAGCCTGAACTCCAAATTGTCATTGCCAACGACGGGGTTCCGATTCCGGCTGAACTTGTGGATAAAGTCTTTGAACCCTATTTCACCACAAAGCGTTCTGGAACCGGATTAGGATTAGCTACGGTGAAAAAAGTAGTGGAGGAACACCAGGGAAAAATTCGCATTGCCAGCGAGCCAGACAAAGGGACGATGCTTACCATTCTGATGCCTGCCCCACGATCGAGGACGCCGTATCGTCCCCGTCGGCCGGGCCAACGCACACAAGGGGGGAACTGAAGGGAAATCCACGATTCTTAGCCATTTTTGCTTATAGACTTGACACCCAGGGTTAATCTGCATAATATTCCGCTTCCTGGTGAACTCGAAAATTGACTGATAAATCTACGACCATTTTCTAGTGTTAAACCGTCATAACCAACAAAGGAGCGGTCTTATGAAAGGGATTGGAATTCTTCTTGGAACGGTAGGTGCTAGCTGCTTCGCCCTATCACTGGCGTTTGCTAATCCAGCTATGTTACCCAAGCATCCAGGGTATCCCGCGGCTGGAACAGATCCGGTAACGGGACAATCAACCGCCAATGATCCCGGACAGTCAAATGCCATAGGGGCTGCAACTCTTGAGTCTTCTCAAGAGTTTGGGTCCAAGGCTGCTATGAATGAAGTGAGTGATCCCAATCGGGGGCGGATTAAAAAGTCCGCGGGAGCCGGTCTATTGCCAGTAGTTGATACCATGAATACCGTCACTATTAATCCAGCAGGGGCGACTTCTACGGTGATTAAGTAATCTCGTCATCTTTTACAGGTAGACGATCGAGAAAAAAGGGTGCCAAATTCGGCACCCTTTTTTTGTCTGTTTTCATGGGAGGAGCTGTTGAAAAAGCATGCCCTCGCGAAGGCGTAGGGTCCGCCAGCGGCGTTCCCTGCCTTCGCCGGAGGCGGCTTCGCGTTTACGCGCTGAAGCGCTTCACCGCGCAAGCGCGCAGGCAGGTCGGCCCGTTGTCGTGCTCACGTACTCCGTATACGCTCCGCTTCGCCATAAAGGTCGCGCCCTCCGGGACGCGGCAAGCCATACTGCGGCTTGCCAGAGGAAAAGCACGTCTTGGCGTGCACGGGCTGGGCGGGTGAAACTGGGGTCCTTTTTGAACAGCCCTTTTTCACCTGATCCTTGAGGGGGTTGGGCCGTGTCGCCAATTTGATTTTTTTTTTGGATTATTCAACAGACTCTGGAATTATTTGGTTTCAGCCATATTCTTCTTGGGTCTACTCCATTTTCGGTGGGCCTTTCATTCTGTTATAGCCCTTTTCAAAATTAATAGACCATCCGCCTTTCTATAGAAAGGTATTATTCAGAGTATTGAAATACCGATAACTCCCCATTTTCTTAGGGAACGTTGAAAAAAGTCGCCAGCGGCGTTCTCAACGTTTTGCCGTCCTCACGTACGGGCCCGTCCGCTCCCGGCGTCAAACCGTCTGCGGCCTTGCTGGACGAGCTTTTTTGAGCATTCCCTCTTCCTTTTGATGCCAGATCGTGTTTTCCTAGGGTATTCGACTTTGAGAAAAAATTAATAATTCAACGCCTTTTTAAGAAACTGTGTCGTGAAGCGTATTAACACCGAGCTTTCCGTCATCTTGAAGGACAAGATTCGATCGCAGGGGCCCTTGACCTTCAAAGAATTTATGGGTGCTGCCCTGTTTGACACAGTTTATGGGTTTTATGCCCAAGGGCCACGCATTGGGAGTTCTGTTGGACCATTTGACACGAATGCCAAATTTCCGGCCTTTGGATTCGGATTGGCGCGAGGGATCACCGAGGCAGAACAACTCATCGGAACACAGCTTCGAGTTTTAGAGCTTGGCGGGGGAACAGGTCAATTAGGGAAAAATATTTTGTCTTTCCTTCCAATCCCTCATGAGTATGTGGTTCTGGAGCCCAGTAGGGGGTTGCGGGCCAGCCAGATGGAAATGGGACTTCAGGTCGTAGAAAAAATGGCTGGGCTTTCTCCTCAACCGACTTTCGCGTTTGGCAATGAAGTGTTAGATGCGTTGCCCGTTCACCGGGTGATGGGGATGGGACATGAGGAAATGATGGAATTGTACGTGGTTCTTGATGAAGAGAGCGAATTTTGTGAGCAGCCGGGTCCTCTGTCTACTCCAGAATTAGCACAACGGTTAAGACGGGAACAGGTCCAGTTGGGACGTGGACAAGTTGCAGAAATTTGTTTGGAGATGAAAGGGTTTTTTCAAGGCCTAGAACGGGTGATCAATCCAGGCTATATCCTTTTTGTTGACTATGGTGACTCTGCGTCAAATTTATATTCATACCGCCATCGCAATGGGACTCTCCGGTCCTATTACCGACAACAGCAGATTCATGATACGTTTTTTGCGGTTGGTCAACAAGATTTGACAGCCGATGTGGATTTTACGGCCGTCATTACTGAAGCTAGGGAGTTAGGATGGGAGTTTGCCGGTTCCACTTCTCAGGGGGAATGGCTCAAGAATTTGGGCATTCAGGAGTATGTTGGGGCAGGAGCCGATGCGGGATTTAAACAAAAAGAAGTGGATCTTCTTACCGGGGCAGCTAGCTTAGGAAGCACGTATGATGTGCTGATATTCATGACAAAGGGTTTAACCCAGGCCCCAGGTCTCAAGCCAATGCTCTGAAGGGGGCTGGTGAATAATACGAAATTCTTTCCATGCCGATTGGCTTTGCCAAATTTCAAGGATTACCAAAACAGCCGGGAATGTTCAAAAAGTCCCCCTGCCTCACCCGGCAAGCACGTGCACGCCACCACATGCCTTGCCTCGGGCAAGGCCGCAGGCCTTTTTGCGCGCGAGCGTACAGATGAGTACGTGAGTACGGCAAAAGACCGACCTGCCTGCGCGAAGCCGCTCCGGCGAAGGCAGGGAACGTCGCTGGCGGACCCTGCGCCTTCGCGAGGACATGCTTTTTCAACATTCCCTGAAGAAGAGTGTCAAAGTTTCCCCTACCCTGCCATTTTTCACCACAATCTTCTTTAAAACGGAAATACTTCCTCGGCTCTATCAGGAATTTTAAGCTAGGTTTTGGCGGAAGTTATGGGTGCCTAGAAAATGATAAAAATTAATGATACCCACAAAATGTATGTACCCACTTTTTTTTTTCTACAAAATGTTGTAAACTCCACCCATTCATTCGCGTAGTTCGTGATCCCTCATCATTTTCCGCAGTCATACACACCCCAAAAATTGTCGTTTGTTGAGGGCCACATATTGTGTGGCATGTGTGATGCACAGACTCACCTATTAAGAACAAAAGGAAGCAGGAGGCTTTCAAAGGAGGTAGAGTTATGAATTGTGCACGATGTAATGGGCTAATGGTGGTTGATGATTGCCTGGATGTGAAGGGAGGCATGGGTGAACTCTGGATCAGAGCCTACCGGTGTATTATGTGTGGGAATCTCATGGATCCGGTCATTAATCATCACCGTACCACTCCAATTCAGGCGCAGGTACTTCCCTTTCGTAAACGGCTTCGAAGGGCTCCCCGAACGCCTGTAGCACGCATGACTGCCTAAAAGACTTTTTTAGACAGGGTATGTGCCTCCGTAAGCCGTAATTCCCAATGAGCCGAAGCAGGGCACGATTCAAGATTGGAGTCGTGTGAGGGCCGGTTGGCGGGTTTTGTCAAAAAATTGATTATTCTATTGGTTCTCCTAACAGTTCTGAAACGAGTTCGATAGAAATTCCCCCCCCCTTTTTTCCCCAGGAACTCGAGGACCATTATCCCCTCCCCTTTGCACTCGTTCCCAATTGGCGGCTGCAGGATTTAACGATTGAGTTTGCTTAACGATCCTGGTTAAATCACGGGAGCCATTGCCCAGGATTGGTTTGTACGAGTTGTCTCGCATTTTCCTTCCGATTTTTAACTATCTTCTCCACGTATCGAATAAAAAGGCTGTTGATAATTTCAAAAATTTTGCCTTTTCATAGGTATAGGTGTTACTGAGATCCAACCCAGAAAGATGAGGGAGTGTTCAAAAAGTCCCGCTGTCTCACCCGCTCCGCCCATGTCTGCCAAGACGTGCCTTTCCTCGGGCAAGGCCACAGCCGCTTGGACGGGCGGACCGAACCAGCGAATACGTGAGCACGACAAAGGGCCGAGAACACCACTGAGGGCCGTCTTCAATATTCCAAGGAAAGTTTTTTTTATTTGTGACGACCGAACAAATCTTTCTCCTAGGGCTTCTTGGCCTTCTTGTCGTATTCTTTATTTGGGAACGATGGCGCTATGATCTTGTCGCTCTCGCTGCCCTGTTAATTGTCTCATTCTTAGGATTCGTCCCCTCCAAGGAAGCGTTTCTGGGGTTTGGCCACCCTGCCGTGGTTACGGTAGCTGCCGTGCTGATTATCAGTCGTGGGCTGAGTAACGCCGGAGTTGTGGATATGTTGACCCGGTATATAAAGGTAGCCACTTCCTCGGCTTCCATACATGTGGCAGTCTTGTCTTCAGTCGGAGGAGTGATTTCTACGGTAATGAATAACGTCGGGGCCTTGGCCCTCCTGATGCCCGTCGCCATCCAATCATCTCTTGAAGCCAAACGTTCTCCGGCGGTGGTGTTAATGCCCTTGTCATTTGGAACAATTTTGGGAGGAATGGTGACATTAATTGGTACGCCTCCCAATATCATTGTGGCCAATTACCGGGCAGAAATTGCCGAGGAGCCATTCGGGATGTTCGATTTCACCCCAGTAGGCGGCATCGTGGCCTTAGCGGGTATCCTTTTCGTGGCACTTGTAGGATGGCATCTTATCCCACTGGCCCGCCGGTCAAAAAATGCCCCACAAGATTTATTTCACCTCCAGGAATATGTCACGGAGGTCAGAGTCCTTGAAGGTTCAAAAGCCATAGGCCAATCACTCTCGGAACTCGAAACGGTGACGGAGGATTCCGATGCCGTAATTATTGGGCTCATTCGGGGGGAGCAATCTATTCGTGGAGCGGCCTGGCGAGAGCGTATTCAAGCGGGGGATGTCTTAGTATTGGAGGCCGGACCTCAGGGGATCAATAAATTTGTATCTACGTTGGGGTTAGAACTCACGGGTACCCAAACGAAAGAGGATATGCCGGAACCCGAATCCCAAAAGTCCTCACGAACTCAGGATGAGATTCTGTTGGAAGCCGTCGTGCCTCCCGATCGTTCCTGGTTAGTGGGCAGGTTGGCTGGGACCCTAAAACTCCGAAGCCGGTTTGGCGTGGCCTTATTAGGGGTTTCGCGGCAGGGAACACCTCATCGTGGGCGGTTAAAAGAATTTCGATTCAAAGCTGGCGATGTATTGTTGCTCCAAGGAGAGAAAGAACAGGTGTTGGAAGTCATGAGTTCACTGGGATGTCTGCCATTGGCTGAACGGGGCATTCAGCTGCAAAAGCCCCGGCAAGCGTGGATAGCTAGTGGGATATTTATTCTGGCTCTGGGGAGTGGCATTACAGGGATCATGCCATTACCTATGGCCTTGCTTTGTGCCGCCTTGGGAATGGTTCTTCTGACCATTGTTCCTCCGAGAGATGTCTATCAAGCTATCGATTGGCCTGTGGTG
>JAZFZJ010000326.1:0-5050 GCA_036443915.1 Nitrospirales bacterium | reverse complement strand
ATGTTAAATATTTCATCTTGCCCATTCATGGGTATGGGCTCTGGTCGACCCTATACGGGTTTCTGGTGTTAGAAGGCGATGCCAACTCAGTGTTCGGGCTCCAATTTTATGAACATCTCGAAACAGCGGGGTTAGGAGGAGAAGTCGACAATCCTATTTGGCGGAGCAAGTGGGAGGGAAAGCTCATCTATGATGAAACGGGGAATCCCAAGATTGAAGTTGTCAAAGGAGCCGTATTGCCGAATGATCCGGGCGCGAAATTCCGTGTCGATGGATTAGCCGGGGCAACGCTGACGGCGAATGGGGTGACCAATATGCTTCGGTATTGGATGGGTGAGGACGGGTTTGCTAAATATCTTCAGCAATTTCACAAAAAGGCCTAAAGAGGGTCACTATGGACATCCAAACAAAAAAAGTTGTGACGGATCCACTTTTTAATAATAACCCCATTGCCTTACAAATCTTAGGTGTGTGCTCCGCCCTGGCGGTGACGAGCAAACTGGCACCGGTCTTGGTGATGTGCCTGGCCCTCACGTCGGTGTTGGCCTGTTCCAACGTGACGGTGAGCCTGATCCGCAATCATATTCCAAGCAGCATCCGTATTATTGTTCAAATGGTCATCATCTCTTCGCTGGTCATTATTGTTGATCAAATCTTGAAAGCGTTTCTCTTTGAGATCAGCAAACAACTTTCCGTCTTTGTGGGTTTGATCATTACTAATTGCATTGTACTCGGCCGGGCGGAGGCGTACGCCATGAAAAACGGCCCCGGCATGAGTTTTCTAGACGGAATTGGAAATGGATTGGGATACAGCCTCATCTTGATTCTCGTGGCCACGATCCGAGAATTGTTTGGGTCTGGGAGACTGCTTGACTATCCCGTGTGGACTCTCGTCACGGATGGCGGCTGGTTTACTCCCATTGGAATCATGCTTTTGCCGCCAAGCGCCTTCTTCATCATTGGCTTACTCATCTGGGGATTGAGAACGTGGAAGGTTGAACAAGTTGAAAAACCAGAATACCGGATTCAACACGTTCACCGGCTCGAGGTGACGTAATGGGCGATTACCTTACGCTATTTATTGAATCAGTCTTTGTTGAGAATTTGGCCCTGGCCTTCTTTTTGGGGATGTGCACCTTTCTGGCCGTATCAAAAAAAATCGAGACGGCCTTAGGCCTTGGCGCAGCCGTGATCGTGGTGCAGGGCATTACCGTTCCGACGAATAATTTGCTGTTTCAATATTTTCTCAAGGATGGAGCATTGGCTTGGGCTGGTCTCTCTGGAGTGGATCTCAGTTTTCTTGGGTTGATCACGTATATCGGAGTTATCGCGGCCATGGTTCAAATTCTGGAGATGGCCCTAGACCGGTTTGTTCCAGCCTTGTATAACGCCCTGGGAATTTTCCTCCCCCTCATAACGGTGAACTGCGCCATCTTAGGGGGCACGCTTTTTATGGTGGAGCGGGATTACACGTTTGGACAAAGTGTCGTGTATGGATTTGGCAGTGGTGTGGGTTGGGCGCTGGCCCTTGTAGCGATGGCCGGGGTGCGAGAAAAGTTAAAATACAGTGATGTTCCAGATGGACTTCAGGGATTGGGGATTACCTTCATAGCCTGTGGCCTCATGGCTCTGGGATTCATGGCCTTCTCGGGAATGAAGTTTTGAAAAAGGGTTCAGGGTTTAGAGTTTCGATAATCTCTACCTCCCCTTCCCCTCCTTACAAAAGAGGGGTGAAGGAAAAAATGGGTTGTTAAACCCTAAACAGAAAAGAAAAAAATAGGAATGCGTTTTTCTAAACTCAAAACTCGGAACTTTTTTTACTCTATACCCAGAACCCCAAACTCTAATTTTTATTATGCTTGAAATCACCTTAGGCGTTGCCCTCTTCACCTCAATCATTATTGGATTGGTCTTTCTGATCCTTGGGGCCAAATCAAAGCTTGTGGCTTCCGGGAACGTGGACATTCTCATTAATGACGAGAAGACCGTGCAGACCCCCGTCGGTAGCAAACTCCTTGCGGCTCTGGCTGACGCGAAACTTTTTGTTTCTTCAGCCTGCGGTGGCGGGGGGACATGTGGACAATGCCGGGTGAAAGTATTTAAGGGTGGCGGGGCAATCTTGCCGACAGAAACCAGTCTGATCACCAAGCGTGAAGCGGCAGAGGGAGAGCGTCTTGCCTGCCAAGTAGCCGTGAAGCAGGATATGAAGATCCAAGTGCCCGAGGAAGTCTTCGGCGTGAAGAAATGGGACTGCACAGTCCGGTCTAATTATAATGTGGCGACCTTCATCAAAGAACTTATTCTGGATCTGCCCTCTGGCGAATCCGTAAATTTTCGGGCTGGTGGCTTTATCCAAATTGAGTGTCCCCCCCACACCGTCAAATATAAGGACTTTGATATTGAACCACAGTACCGAGCGGATTGGGACGGAGCGAATCTCTGGCGTTTTGAGTCGAAGGTGACCGAACCTCTCACAAGGGCCTATTCCATGGCCAACTATCCCGAGGAACAAGGCATGATTATGTTGAATGTCCGGGTTGCCTCCCCTCCACCTGGCACGCCAGACTCTGTGCCGCCGGGGAAAATGTCCTCTTACATCTTTAATCTCAAGCCAGGAAAGAAGGTCACCATTTCCGGTCCCTTTGGGGAATTCTTTGCCAAGGATACCCAGAACGAAATGGTCTTTATCGGTGGCGGTGCTGGCATGGCGCCCATGCGTTCCCATATCTTTGATCAGCTGAAACGCCTACACACCACCAGAAAGATGACTTTCTGGTATGGAGCCCGGAGTTTACGGGAAGTCTTCTACGCCGAGCATTTCGATCAATTACAGGCCGAACATACAAACTTTACATGGTTCCTTGCCCTGTCAGATCCCAAACCCGAAGATCAATGGACGGGGCATGTCGGGTTTATTCATCAAGTGCTGTCTGACCAAAATTTGAAAGATCATCCAGCTCCAGAGGATTGTGAATATTATATGTGCGGCCCTCCGATGATGAATGCCGCTGTGATCAATATGTTGGAGAATCTCGGGGTTGAAGGGACCTCGATTTTCCTTGATGACTTTGGGGGGTAAATGAAGAAATTAAGGGGTCAACATGTGTCTATGCTTCGTCTGATGTCATGGTCCCTGACCTTTGTCCTGGGGTTAGGCCTCACTGCCTGTAGCCAGGACCATGGAACTGATCAATTGATTCGATTGGTCGGAGAGACCATGGGGACGACGTACTCCATCAAGTATCCTTCACACGCAGGAAACCTTGAACCGCCTGTCGTTCAACAACACATTGACCGAATCCTTGAAAGAATAAACGCCCGAATGTCGACCTACCGAGAGGATTCCGAATTAACCCTTTTTAACAAAACCCAGTCTACCGAATGGATGATGGTTTCGGCGGAAACCACGGCTGTGGTCAAGGAGGCCATACGTCTCAGCCGGATGACCGATGGTGCCTTTGATGTGACGGTGGCTCCTTTGGTGAATCTCTGGGGATTTGGTTCTTCCGTCACACCCCAGGATGTTCCAACTCACGAGGCCATTCGTGAAGCATTACAAACTGTTGGGTACCAGCGGATTCATGTGCAAGATTCTCCCTCGGCACTTAGGAAAGAAGATCCCGCCGTTCAAATCGACCTCTCGGCAATTGCGAAGGGATATGCGGTGGATCAGGTTGCTGAATATCTGGACTCGGTCAACATGGCACATTACCTCGTGGAAATTGGGGGGGAGCTTCGGTCAAAGGGCTACAAGGCACAGGACATTGCCTGGAAAGTGGCGATTGAAAAACCTGTGACAGGTGGCCGAACCGTTTTTCGGGTCCTGGAGCTTCAAGATCATGCCATGGCCACTTCTGGGGACTATCGAAATTTCTTTGAAAGACAGGGAGAACGTTTTTCCCATACCATCGATCCCAAAACCGGGCGACCCATTACCCACCATTTGGCATCGGTGACCGTATTGAACCAATCATGTATGTGGGCTGATGCCCTGGCGACGGGATTAATGGTGTTGGGAACGGAGGCAGGTTACGAGTTGGCGAGACGAGAAAAACTCCCCGCCTTGTTTATCACTCGAAGCGAACATGGGTATAGAGAAAGGGCAACTCCAGAAATCGAACAATTTCTTGGGGGTTGAAGGGCGCCATCGTGGAAATTTTCCTCATCAGCTTTGGGGTTCTCCTTCTTGCAGTTTTGGGTATGGCCGTTGGGGTGTTGTTTGGCAAAAAAAGTCTCAAGGGAAGTTGTGGGGGGTTGAATAACCTCATGGGGTTGGGGCTCAACTGTGAAGTTTGCGAAGAACCTTGCGAATCCCACGACTCTTCATCATCCCTGTGCCCCCTGAACTCACACCGCTCCACACAGTCTTGTGGGCGCCCGGTACTTCGACCAAAAAAATAAGCCCCTGGAGGGATTATGGAGAGGAAACCGCTTCTTGTAAAAGATTTTATGGCAGGTAACCTTGTCACTTTTTCTCCAAATCAGAACGTTCATGATGCTGTAAAGCTCTTTGTGGAAAAAAATATTTCAGGAGGTCCCGTCGTTGATAACCGGGGTAATCTTGTAGGAATCCTTTCAGAAAAAGATTGTTTTAAGGTTGCCCTCAATGCAGCCTATCATGATCAATGGGGCGGAAAAGTGTCTGATTTCATGAGTCCCATGGTCAGTACGGTTGAACCGGACATGCGCATGATTGAGCTGGTTGAATTGTTTATTAAGCAGCCCTACGGCCGGTATCCAGTTGTGAAGGATAATCGCTTGGTAGGCCAAATCTCTCGAAGCGATGTATTGAAGGCGCTTCTCGTGGCTTGGGATCAATGGGGACATTAACGAGGACGCTGGTTTTGATGAAGCTTTCCTCATGATAGGTGGGGTTTCTTTTTTATTGATTCTCCCAGAAGGGTAGAGGGAATAACCCGGTGGGTTACCTCCCCTGGCCCCTCCTTTGTAAGGACGGGGACTTCTCTTGAAGAAAGAGAAGTCGGGGAGGTAGATTTCACCAGGACTCTCCGTTTTGGAACCTTTCTTGAAACCCGAAACGCTTTACCCT
>JAZFZJ010000325.1:0-3667 GCA_036443915.1 Nitrospirales bacterium | reverse complement strand
GCACTCCCCGGTGATTGTTTCGGAATATGAAGACTTTTCAAAAATCTCTCGAATGGTAAAGAAGTTTCCCAAGGATTTGGACATTTTTTCTTCATCAACTGTCACAAATCCATTGTGAATCCAATAGCGGGCGAACTCTTTTCCGGTATACGCGCAGGACTGGGCCACTTCGTTTTCGTGATGGGGGAATATGAGATCTTTTCCTCCACCATGAATATCAAATGGGGAACCTAAATGCTTGATGGACATGGCCGAACATTCAATATGCCATCCAGGCCGTCCCGAGCCCCAGGGACTCTCCCACCCTGGTTCACCAGGTTTTGCTGATTTCCATAACGCAAAATCCATGGGATCCCTTTTTCGAGGATCCACTTCAATGCGTGCGCCGGCTAATAGTTCTTCCAAGTTTCTTCCTGAAAGCTGGCCATACGTAGGGAACTTTCTCACTTCGAAATACACATCCCCGTCCACCTCATAAGCAAATCCCTTTTCGACCAAGCCGGCAATCATCTCGACAATGTCAGGAATATGTTGAGTTGCACGTGGCTCGACAGTTGGAGGTACAATCCCCAGACGTCCCATGTCCCGGTAAAAGGCCCCGATATATTTCTTCGTCACCTCAGTCCAGGGAATACCATCTTTTTTGGCCCGTTGAAGAATTTTGTCATCCACATCCGTAAAATTTCGAACATATTTCACTTGATACCCGAGAAATTCTAAATATCGTCTGATGATATCGAAGACTAAGGCACTTCGGGCATGCCCCAAATGACAATCATCATAGACCGTCACCCCACAGACATACATAGAAACATGCCCAGGAACGAGGGGGACAAACGGTTCTTTCTTTTTGGTTCGAGTGTTATACAGCGTGAGTGACATGGGTTACGATTCTGATGTGGGAGGGCGCTGAGTCAGTTTGGTCCCATGGTATTTCACAAGCCAAAATCCTAATATCAGTAATACCACGAATACGATTGAAAGCAGATTAAAATACTTCTCGATCACCTCCTTGACCCAGGGTCCCATTATTTGAATAGCCCCCGCGACCAGAAAAAACCTCGCTCCTCGGCCAATGATAGAGGCCACGATAAAGGTCCGGAAATTCACATAAAACGCTCCAGCCCCAATTGTAAATAATTTATAAGGAATGGGAGTAAATCCGGCAATGACGATCGCCCAGCCTTCGTAACGCTGGAAATATTCATGCACCAGGTCCATCTTAGGCTGTCCCATGAACCTTTTCAGAAGGGGCCGTCCTCCAAACCATCCAAGGCCATATCCGAAGGCCCCGCCCAATACCGACCCCACTGTTGCGATGGTTGCATACCACCAGGCTAATCCAGGCTTCCCCAGGGTGAGCGCAATTAACAAGACATCGGGAGGCAGGGGGAAAAATGACGATTCGGCAAAAGCCAAACAAAATAATGCCGGAACGCCATAGGGAGAATCCGACCAAGACAACATCCATTCATATAGTTGCTTTCCCCATTCCATATGTTCTTCGTCGGTATTAATCCTTTGTCGGATTAGCTATATTCCAAATTAAAAAAAATAGGAGGTTGCTAGAAAGGTGGTCTCTCAAGAATGGAAATAGCTAAAAACTGGTTGCGAATAGAGTGGTTCATGTCCTGGCTGGTTTTCTTTTTTCCGAAACTCGCCGAGATTTCACGGAAGAAGATCCTTTTGGCAAAAGCGTTTTTTCCCAGCCCTTAAGTGCCTTCAGGGCAGGGTAATCGGTTAAGTCTAAATGCAGTGGAGTCACGGACACCATATTTTGGGAGACCGTTTCATGATCCGACGGTTTCTTCCGCGCCCAAGAGACCCGCTCCCCGGCAATCCAAAAATATTTTCTACCCCGTGGGTCAATCTTTTCCACCACAGGATTGTGATATCGACGTTGACTCAAATGAGTGAATTGTAGACCACTTATTTTTTCAATCTTCCCTGCCGGCACATTGATATTTAAAATCGTCCCTTGGGACACACCCACTTCAAGAACACGTTTGGCGAGGAGAAAAGCAAAGTGGCCAGCTACCGCATATTGACATTTAGGTCGATCCTCTAAGGATACCGCCAGGGAGGGTATCCCATGAAGCATCCCTTCTATCGCCCCAGCTACCGTCCCGGAATTCGTGACATCATCACCCAAATTCCAGCCTTTATTGATCCCCGATACAACCAATTTCGGCGGGGAAGACTGTAAAAGATTGCATACGGCTAACGTCACGCAATCCGCCGGAGTGCCATTGACGGCAAACCATCGTTTTTTCAAGGAACGCAGACGCAATGGTTTATGCAATGTCATAGCCCTTCCCACTGCGTTTTGGATTTTTTCTGGAGCCACCACCCAGATTTCACCCAACGGGCGCAACGCCTCTACTAGCGCCCTGATCCCAGGAGCATCTATTCCATCATCATTGGTGACAAGTATCGGAAGTGAGGACTGGACCATAAGCGATCAAAGCATTTACCTGATGAGATACTCTAGATCATAGGAGGGTACGTCAGAAAAAATTCAAAACTTGGCCGACCGCCGTCTTCTCATTCAACGAGTTTCTTATTTTTTACCTTAAAAGGTTACGAATCCTGAAACGGTTTTTACTATTGAATATAGCTATAGCAGAATGTGGGTGTTGGGTCATCCCCATTTTTCCCTCCGAAGAAAAAAGAAGCCCGCCCCAATATTAACTTGGGGCGGGCTTTGTGTCTCTCCCAGTTTCTTTTTGCTGCCAGCTTAAATGCTTTTCATGAATTCTGCCACGGCCGCCGGATCTGCCGCTCCCATAATGGCTGAAGGAGGAACCGTATTGGACTTTTTCCCAGTCAAACCACATTCCACTTCATCCGTAATCATTTCAACTGGCATGGACATTCCCCCATAGACATGTGGACCAGCTACAATCTTCGCCTTGGAGAACCCGTAAATAGCGGTTGCCACATCTTTAGCCAACCATCCGACATAATTAAACTCGGGAATAACAATAAGCTTGGCATTCGCACAAAGCTTCCTTAGTTCGTTTGTTGGGAAAGGTCGCAAGGAACGAATCTTGATCAATCCCGCCTTAATGTCTCTTTCCTTACATTGGCGGATCGCTTCGCGGGATTGGGCCGCTGCACTCCCCGAAGCAATAAGGAGAACATCTGCTCCGTCCACATCATAAGCTTCTAACAATCCACCCATATATTGCTCAATATATTTTCTCGAACGTTCGACCCCGGCCCATACTTCCTGCTGCCACACCGCGTGAATGTTGTAGGCCATAAAATTAGATTTTTGAACGGGAGCATCACGAGACAATCGAGCTGGAGGATTTTCAGCATCTAAAACTGGCACAGCCCCCCGGTGAGCATTCCGGCCTGGTAACTTGAACCCTTTATCGGGCATCGAACAATACCCTCTGGCATGGGTCACAAAAAAACCATCACAGCAGACACCTACCGGAAGCGTCACATCATTTTTTTCGCTGATGATAAAGCCCTTCATAATAAAATCGAACAGGTCCTGCTGATTTTCAGCATGAAATACGATCATTCCGCTTTGCAAAAGGTAGGCAACCTCAATATTGTCTGGCTGAATGGCCAAAGGGGCATTGACGACTCTGCAAGTAAACATGCACACGGCAGGAAGACGGTGACCAGCCCACGAGACGATGGGCTCAAGACC
>JAZFZJ010000324.1:0-3639 GCA_036443915.1 Nitrospirales bacterium | reverse complement strand
CCTGTTCTCGAATAGTTTTGGCGAGTAGAGAGAGTGCCCGGAGTATGTGCTGCACTGTAACGGCTCGCGGATCGGAGGCCGTTTTCAAACTGCTCCAAATACGATCTGTTCCTTCTGAGCCAGTCAGCACTTGAATCGCCGAGATCACTTGCTGTTCATATCGGCACATGAGTTCTAAAGCTTGCCCTTTCCTCTCCGTCAGATCCGCCATCTCCTGACGGTTCATCCGACGTAGGGCATGCTCTTCTTGACGGAGGAGTTCCAGATAGTCGGCAAAGACCGACTTGGCCTCCTCTCCCATCACAAGGAGTTGCTCCCAAGAAACTGGAGTAGGGTGGTTCATGGTCAAACAGGCCTTCCAAACAACAGGAAACGACTAGGAACCTAGGGCGTTCAGAATAGTGTCTCGAATGAGCGCTCCGGCTACCTGCTCGGAGGTCGCCAGCTCAGCCTTCTCTCCTAACGCCTGTTGAATACGTTGGATTTTTTCGGCCCGAAGCTCAGGAAGTTGGGCAGCCTGGGAAGAATAATCACGGATTTCTCGCGCCAACACTGAAAGGTCCACGGCATCGGTTGAGGGATGTCGTGAGGGCGCCCGAGATACGCTTGAATCCTGCCCTTGAATGTCTTTGGAGTGAACCTGGAAAAAAAGTCTTCCCAGCTCTCCACTGGGATCAAGGCCCGGTATCATCATGGCATCTTGCCTCCTTATCTCTATGTATCGGAGGCAACATCCAAAAACTTTATAGAACGGCTTAAGATTTCACAGAAGGTTAGGGTTTTATCGGATGAGGAGTGCTATCCTCATTCTCCGCGATTGCGGCCATCATATACTCAGACAGTCCTATCCCCCCAGCCTGGGCTGCCCGTTTGCCAATTTCTTCGTCATAGAAGGAATAAAACATTTCCCCCATGGGATTGGCCGTTAAGGCCCCCTTGGGGACCGTTTCCCGCATCACTTTAAGGAGATAGGACAAGAAGTAGGATTCAAATTCTTGACTGGCTCGCAACAGTTCTCCTCGTCGAGCCAATTGTTCTACTTGCTCCACTTTTCCCGCTACTAAGCTATCCTTAATAGTTGCGGGATCCAAAGGCCCAATTCCATCCAACATCCTTAGTCTCCTTCAGCCAACTCCAAATAAAAATTGATGAAAAAACATTCGGATTCTCGAAATTCCTTATATGGACATGTTAAATATTTCTCGCACCGCGAACACCGATGCTCAAGAAAATACCGACAGCAACAGCTGGCGGGAATGTCCAAAAAAGTCTGTCCAGCAAGGCCGCAGCCATTTTGACGGGCGGAGCGTACAGCGAGTACGTGAGCACGGCAAAATGGCGAGAACGCTGCTGGTGGCTTTTTTCAACATTCCCTATATCAACTCGAGTTCGGCTTGGAGCGCCCCAGCCGCTTTGGCGGCGGTGAGAATCGCCACCAGGTCAAGGGGAGTCACGCCAACAGCATTGAGCGCTTTCACTAAATCCCCGAGGGTGACAGACCCATCCACCTGAATAACCTGATTCGTCTCTTCTTCCACTTCAGTGTCAACATCCGGGGTCACCACGGTTCTCCCGGCTCCACGCCCTCCCCGCCCAATGAAGCCCGGGGCCTCCGGTTGGGATACGTTAAAGTCGGTTTTCACTTTAATGGTGAGACTCCCATGAGAGATGGCCATACTGGATAATCGGACACGATCACCCATCACAATGGTCCCAGTTCGCTCGTTGACGACCACCTTGGCCCGGACATCCACATTCACATCGAGCCCTTCGACAGCGGCAATCATTTGGACAATTTTCCCCTTAAAGCGTCCAAGAACCGCCACTTCAACTTGTCCTGAACTGACAGCCGAGGCCACGCCATGACCCAGATGGGCATTAATCACATTCGACATCCGTAAGGCGGTGGTGAAATCGGCTCGATGCATGGTCAGCGAAAATTTGTCCCAGGAGTTTATATCCAATTCTACCGCTCGCTCGACAATGGCCCCGCCAGGAATAATTCCACCAGATTGTTGATTTTTCACGACCGAGGTCCCACCACGACCCGAAGCAAATCCAGAGGTCGAAATCGGGCCCTGCGCAACCGCATAGACCCCCTGATTGGGCGCCTTAAGCGGTGTCAGCAACAACGTTCCCCCTTTCAAACTTTTGGCATTCGCTAAAGAAGACACCTGCACGTCCACCTTCATGCCTGGACGAGCAAATGGCGGAAGTTTAGCCGTCACAATCACTGAAGCGGTATTTCGCGTTAATAATTGAATAGGATCAATTTTGAGATTAATCCCCATAGAATTCAACATCGAAATAATGGCTTGCGCGGTAAATTGGCCACCGACGACTGAATCACCCGTTCGGTCCAGTCCGACCACTAATCCATACCCAATCAATTGATTTTCCCGGACCCCTTCAACTGAAGCGATGTCTTTAATACGAGCCGCCTCGGACGTCGCAGGGGCAACCAATACCAAGCCCAGCGGGGAAACCCACGAGGCCATCAATAATACGACCACCACCCAGCAAGAGGGGTTCACCCATCGATTCCTATAATCTGTCACTCAAAACTCCTCATTCCGATTTTCCGAAGGAAAAAGTGAAAAGTAAGGAGTAAGGAGTGGTGAATACGGAAAAGGATAAAAATAGCCAATATCCGGACTCTCTGTACGTCCCTCATCTTTATGGCTTCTCCCTTTTCACCTCTCACTTTTCACTTCTCCAAAGATAAATTCCCGCCTCCTGCCTACAACCTGCAGGGGCAGGCTCAACAAGCGGGAATGACGAATGGCATCTTCTTCACTCTTGCTTCTTGCTCCTTACTTTTTACTACGAACTTCTCCCTTCTCACTTCTTCATCAAAATGGTGTAATCCAGTTAAAAATGCGCATGGCCCATCCCGGTCTCTGGACATCATCCACCACCCCTAGACCCGTATAGGTAATTTCAGCATCAGCGACTTTCGTGGAGAGAACCGTATTTTCTGTATCCAAATCAATACGACGAACAATGCCTTTAATCGTCATCGTCTGTTTCTCACTATTGACGGTGACTTCTCGTTTGCCCTGAATACGGAGATCGCCATTGGGAAATACGTGAACCACTTTGGCAGCAATGGTGCCGGTTAACGTATCCTCCCGACTCGTGGATCCTTCTCCTTCGAAGTCATTTGATGTACTCGCATCAATATCAAAATATTGCGCGAATTTTTGAGTGAGATTATTCAGTCCAAAAAACCCTCCACTCACTCCTGCCCCGAGGTTGGATTCCCGATCGGAAGAGGTGCTTGCCGATTTGGATCCCTTATGTTCTTCAACAATTTCCACCACGACAATATCCCCAACCCGACTAGCCCGACGATCCTCAAACATAAAGGCCCGCCCATTGTCTGGATCCCACAACGATCCGGGTGATCGTCGTGGGTCCGTTTCTCGGAGGACCGATTCCTCTTCAGCCCGTGTAACCTTGGGAGAGGTGTTACAACTCACGACATTGCCCAAAGTGACAACGACTATCATGCTGCACAGCCCCAAGTTAGCGATGATATTTCGCGTGCTCAAAACCTCACCTCCACCAATCCAGCCGCCATAACGGTACCCAACACCTCTCGACCGGAATTTCGGTTTTTTACAGGAATCATCTCTC
>JAZFZJ010000323.1:0-6599 GCA_036443915.1 Nitrospirales bacterium | reverse complement strand
ACGGGAAATCATATTATGAGGGGCGAGAGAAGGAAAGCGGTGTTGAGGACTTTTGACTTAGGTACCAGAAATATTTTGGGATTATCGAACTAGAGGGGAAGGAAACGTTAGGCAAACACATTAATGTGATGGGATAAAACCTGGCTAGGATCTCCAGGGAGAGAAAATTCTTCTTTTTCTTCTTTATGTAACTCTTGGCTGGTCTGAGCCTCTAGAGTTCGGGCTGAATTTTCTCCAGGTTGATCTTGTGCCGAGGGGTTGGCTGGAGCAAGGGCTGCCGCTCGAATTTGCTTAGCCTTTTGAATCGTAGCTTCAGGATTCCCCGCAACTGGGGACGTGTCAATTTTGACTTCTCCTCCAACAGCGTAATGCTTCCCGTCAGGGCCTCGTTGAAACGAAATGTTGCCCCACTAATAACCAACCCTCCAGCTGCGGCGTGATGGGCTTGTTCGTGCCTGCGAACCTCACGGTCACGATTCTGTAATTTTGCAATATCCCTTTGTTGGCGGCCCTGGCCTCTGGAGGGGGTATCGGATTCCTGGATTGGTGATTCTTGTCCGGGTTGGATCCTTTGAAAAAGAAAAGGAGATTGAAAGGGGGAAATAATCATGAAGGGGTTCCTCCTTGAATCTGTCGGATTCTCCGGAAAAAATTGATGATTTTTTCCCGATTGTTCTTGGAAATAGAAACATTCTTGGTGGCGAATATGGGGCAAGAAGCCTTGGAGAACGAGAGGTACTTACACCTGAATATAAGTAACTACAAGGAATTGAGGAATGATCGAGAAGTTCCCGAAGTTCCCATTCAATCTATCACAAGACCAAGAGGATCCAATCCTGTGAATAGTGGAGTAGGACAGGGGATAAACCAAAGATTTGGTTTTGAAGAGATTCAGGAGAATGGCACCCCCCGGCCATCGGAAAATAAACATTTAAGCCGAGGGTTATAGCTATTTTTAAAATTGGCCGCAGTTCAAGAGCAGTGTCTGTGTAATCTTTTAATCATCGTCTTCTTTTCCATGACCGGTTTGGCTGGCCACATGGTTAAGGCTCCAAGAAAAATACTCAATACGACTAAAAGCAAGACCGTGGTACTGACATCGGGCCGATTTATTTGATCTAGGTATAGGTTTCCTACGTTTGCTAGAACCTGATCCGCTGCGGAGGCTCCCCCTAAGAGCATCATAGTTATGATGGACCCAATAATCATTCCGCCAAATATTCGTAGCATACAATTTCTCCTTTGGTAATACTCGCTATAAATCTGTTGTACATCGTTTCCCGGATTCTTACTCTTCCCATATTTTCCAGGGAGTCTCCTAAGGTGGAGACAAAACTAGGATCTATATATCAGAGATATCAAGGAGTAGTGGGGGGGGTAAATACCGCTAATGGGCTATAGCTATTATCATAATTCATAGATCACCGGACTTTTGTAGCAATGTGTTCTTTAGATTATGGAACTAGCAATAGGGGAAGGCCATTTATCAGGCAATTTCCCACAATAATGAGACTTTTGTGGTCCTAGCCGAATTGTTGACTTTGTCGCGACATGTAAGACAGGCCCAGTGGAGGATAAGCGAAAGGACTATTTGGTAAGAGCTAACTGGACCAGGGAAAGAAATTGGCTAAAATTGCAGGGTTTATCCAAAATGGCAAAGGCGCCTGCCTGACGCGCGCGATGTTTTTCCTCTTGATTGAGATGACCACTTAATAGAATTACGGGAGTTTCATTGGGAAGCTTTTGGTGCAATTGGATCTGGTCAAGGAAATCTAAACCGCCCAGCACAGGCATTTGATTGTCAGAAATGATGAGATCAGCCTCCTGTGTGGCTAACCATTGGATAGCCTCAGACCCATTTCCCACTTCGATACATTCTAATTGCTGAGATTCTAATACCTGGCGCAAGGCCGCGCGTGCCTGGGTATCATCATCAACCAAAAGAACTTTTTTCATTTTTCCGTCCGCCATCCATTAGAAAAAGTTTCTACATGTTCTTCATGACCCATCTCGTATACGAAACCATACACGGCCTAGGAACCATTCCGTCTATACCCCTCATGGACTATGTTGGCTTCCTTAATGAGTTTTAAGGCTTTTCCCCCGGTCTTTGAAATCTCGACAGGGGTGATCGATTATTGAGGAGAGTCAGAAATGGTCTGGTAGCCCTTGGCCTCCAAGCACCCCTCTAAAGAATCAAACTCTTGGGTCTCCCCAGTGGTTCCTGTTCCATCGAATGCGTCTTCGCAATCAGCTTTATCCCGGGAAAAGGTCGCTTGGCTGACACCTGACTTGTACCACTTAACGGGAGTGGTTGAGCACCCGAGGGTTAGTAGGGCTATAAGGCAGATGCCCAATCCCAACCTCTGTCTCTGACTTGTCACTTTCACCTTCATAAGGGGCAGTTAGGGAGGAGATTGTAATGCCTTTTCCCACAGTATTCAATCAATATGAAGGGGATGAGAAGTGCCACTATTTGACGGTTAGGTCTCGGATTCAATTTGCTCGAGGCTCCACGAGGCCCAAAAATGAACATTGGGGGTGGGGTCTGTTTCCCTGGCTTGGCGAAGCGCGGGGACGTCCATCCTTCCTCCTAATTTCCCTAAACGAAAGGCCGCTTCCGCTCGCACACCTACATCGGAATCTTGGAGGAGATGGGTCCGTAAGACTAAAAGACCACGGGGGTCGCCTAATTCACCTAGTCCTGCAATCGCTGTTTGACGAATTAAGGGATCTGGACTTTGAAGGCCCTGAAGAAACAGGCCATACGAAAAGGGAAAGTCAAAGTGTGAGAGTGTTTGGATAATAGTCAGTTGGGTGGCATGGGTGGAAATCGCGTAGGCCTCAGCTAACACGCGCATCAATTCTTCCGAAATAGTCGTACGACTCAGTGCCAATACCACAGCTGGCCGGACGGAATCCGATGGGTCAGCAACATGTTGGACTAAGGCCACAAAAGCCTGGTCAGTAAGCGAGTCAGACATTGTTCCCAATGCCCACGCACTCCATTGTCGAACCTTCTCATCGGGATCAGACAAAGCGGATACCAGAGCTGAAATGCTTTGTGGATCTCCAATTTTCCCAAGGGATAATGCGGCGGTCCGTCGGGTATCAGGCTGGGGGTCATCCAAGAGAGAGATGAGTCGTTCCGTGACCTGGGCGGGAGGCTCTGGGGGTGATTCGATGGTACACCCCATAAGCCCGAACACACAGACGGACCCGATGAGGGTAAAAGGTCTAAAAAAGAAGGGGAAAAATCGCAACAACAGGTTAAGCGGATCCTGAGGATTCTTTTGGGACAAACGGTTGTTTGGCTACCTCGATGGATTCCTGCATTTCTTTTTCTGCAGCTTCCAGCTCTGCTTGAATGGTCCGCATCTGGGGATCAATAGAATTTTGAATGTCCGCGGCGGCATCACGGAATGTTCGCACCGCACTTCCAAGTCCTTCACCTAAGGATTGCATATCTTGTGGGGCAGAGCCAGAGGGATTTGCCGCCTGTTTTTTGAGGGCCGCTTGTTGGGCTTGGACCCTGGCGACCGCTTGTTTATTGACAACAGCCGCAGGCCGTTTGGTCATAGGTTTTATCTGGGCGCTCGGAGGAAGTGGAGGATATTGTGGAGAAGCGGTTGGCACAGGGTGGGCTTGGCGTTCCTCCATACTGACTGGAGGAGGAACGGATGAAGCCGGGTGTGGGGCCGATGGTGTCGCACCGGAAGCTTGGTTGGCCGGTTGGACGACTTGAGGTCCGGCTCCTTGATACAGCATAGCGGCAGCCGTGCCTGGGGTCTGTTCAGGGCCAGGTTGGAATGGTTGATTGGCTGGAGTTCCGGTCGGGGGAGTCACGGAGGTGGACGCCTGAGCTGACTCACTGTTATTAGGCATTCCTGCCCCTGGTGCATCTTGAGGATCATTGGGATCCATGGGGGGAGGAATCTCGGAGACTTCTTTTTTAAAGCCTTTGAGGGCTTTCCCCACCCCTTCTCCAATTTGCGGGAGTCGGCCGGCCCCGAAAATGAGCAGGATGATCGCTAAGATTATCATGAGTTCCGAGATCCCCATGGTCCCGAACATAGTAGTACCGCCCCTTTCCTTCAACGAAGCGTTATAGCTATTTTCAAAATTAATAAACCATCCGACTTTTCATAGCCATGTGTTCCCTTAAAATAGGGAAATAGCTATAACACATTGAATAGAAAAGACTCTATCGTTCGAGATTGACGAGTGTCAACCCAAGTGAGGTAGGCTATGAGAAGCCAAAATGAGAGGCTTTCCCTTTCATCGAATATGATTGATTTTCTTGAAACCTGATTAGACATCGAGATGTCGTTACTCTCTCCCCCCAAAATCCCTCTCTTTCGCATCACCCTCTTTTATGGACCGGAAGCGCTTGAGGGACCCACAGAGTCAATACACTGTGTCTTTAATGTCAAAAAGCGGAGCTGGAAAGGTGGGGTGCAAGTCGAAGTTGTGGTGGAAAGAAGTCAAATAACCCGTTTGGAAGACAGGTTAGAATTCAAGCCGTGGCTGGAGGAGATACTTCGGTCCCTTCCAGTCGAAAATCGGGAAGACTACCTGGAAAAAGGGCACGATTTACTCATCCAATTAGTGTGTTTCCACAAACTTCAAACATGTATTCAGCAGGGTATCAATCAAGAGAATACACAAGTACCGGGAGATCGCTTTATTTCGGAAACGGATGAAGCGGTACAACGAGAGGCAGAAGAGATTAAGCGGCAGATTGTTGTAGAGTTGGACATCAAAGGAGCCGAATCCGATGAATAGGCACCTGGATAAAGCATTAAGTTTCCTGTTTTGTTATAATGTCCTTTCAGGTATTCACACTGAGAGATTTCTGATAGTACTCCTGCCACATAAACCAAGAAAGTTGTTGACAGAAAAAAGGAGGGGCAGCCATATGAAGCAACCGAAGAGTTTTTTGACATCTACACTCAAACAAGGGACAAGTGTTCTTATGCTTATCGTCTTCGCTCTGGTTGTGGGATTGGGGGCACCAGTCGTCAGCTTTGCGGGGGAGGAGGAAAGTAGCCCAAGCAATGAGGCCGCCTTGGGGTTGGGAAGTGGACTGTTAACCTTAGTCTACTTGCCCCTAAAAGTGGCCTATGCTCTGCTCGGGGGGATTATAGGAACGTTTACCTATGGATTGACCGGTGGTGATCTTGAAACCGCTCAAGCGGTATGGGAACCGAGTCTGTATGGTACCTATGTCATTACGCCGGACCATTTGAAAGGCAACGAACCCGTCAGATTTGTTGGGGTTTCCGCCTACGAGGAAGATGAAGCGCTATAACGAAACGGTAAAAACACTCTCCTCAGTCATTCGAACCTCATGGGAAAACCCACCATCGGGGTGACACCAGACTTCAACCCTGGCAATCGCAAGGATATGGGGGGCAAAGAACCTACCTATTTTTTGCGAGCTCGGTATCTCCAAGCCATCCTGGACGCAGGGGGGGTGCCGTTGGTCCTTCCCATGGTACGAGGGTTCACCAATCTCAAATTTCTCTTGAAGCGGCTTGATGGGTTGCTGGTCACAGGAAGTGGATCAGACCTGGCCCCAGAATGGTATGGGGAGCGTCAACGCTATCCGTTCTCATGCATGAGCGAAGAACGAGCTGAATTAGAAGTCGGTCTGTCCAAGATGGCGTTTCGCCATGGTGTCCCGACCTTGGGAATATGTGGAGGGATGCAATCCATGAATGTGGCATTGGGGGGAACCTTATTTCAGGATATTGATTCCCAGATTTCTACGAAGATTCAGCATCGGCCTACCAAATCGGCTACAAAAATAGCCCATCCCATCCATATTGAGCCAAATAGTCTCTTGAGACGAATTGTAAAAAAGTCCAATATTCCCGTGAATAGTTCGCACCATCAATCGGTCAAAACGGTTGCAGCTGGTTCACAGATTACTGCGGTTGCGCCTGATGGTGTCATTGAAGCAATTGAAGCTCCCGGCCATCCCTTTTGGCTGGGGGTGCAATGGCATCCAGAGTTTTTGTACCGACAGGACCCGATTCAAAAACGTCTATTTTCCGCCTTGATTAAGTCGGCTCAGCAGTTTTCCTGTCAATAAGTGTAGGCCAGTTCTCTGGCACTATAGAGCTGATTCCTCAACAACTCCCCAACAAATATAGTATTTTAACTTTCAACTAAGACAATTCAACACTCCCTCACCCTTGAGGGTTTCGTTCCAAAGAGGAACGAATGGGGTGAGGGTGAAGACGTATCAGGAAGTTAAAGCACTATAGCAACTGAAACCAGTTTACGAAGACGGTTTCTTTAGTTACACCAAGCAACACGGTACTAAACGGTACCACGGAAACGCCGCGCCTAGCAAGGGGATTCGTCTATTCTTATTGTGTGGTGTAGCCTGGCGTGGTACCGTCTAACCGTGACGTAATTCGGATACGCACGGTTTCAACCGTGACTAAAACCGTGACGCATACCGGACCAACACACCCCCAACCATGACGGCAAGGGGGCCCCGTTTCTGTGTCAACGTTCTCTGCCCGTTACCCAGTCACCTGTCCCGCACCTCCTGACCCCATGACCTTAGCCCCACCGGGTACTTGGCA
>JAZFZJ010000322.1:0-2831 GCA_036443915.1 Nitrospirales bacterium | reverse complement strand
CTCCCCAAGAATGTGCACCCAATCAATGCAAGAAAAAAAATCTGGAACGAAGTAGTACGGTCATACAACAATTTCCATCCGCAAGTTTTCTCAAAGAAGGACGACAACACAATACGTTTAAAATTTTGCGGTCCATTGTTTTTACCCCCTTGGTTCTACAGCTCGAGGGTTTAGGAGAATCATTCGTTTGGCATTCTTTATATTGTCGCGATCGGAGGGAAATCTACATGGCTAGGTTAAATTCTCAAAGACCTCAACATCCCTTAACAAACCAACGGGGTTCATAAATGACGATAACAGCGATTACGATGATAGTTGGGTTTGGCTTTTGCCGCTTTTGGCCCAGAAATCTGACGAAGGATTCATGGATAACAGAAAGGAGGGTATTACATGAAAATCCCAAGGAGACGGGATGATGGAACTCAAAAAGGTTGTTGGAACCAGCGAGGAAGTACCGCAGTTGAAGTGGCCCTTCTCATAGGGCCTTTTCTCCTTCTTCTTGTGGGAATAATGGAGTTTGGTTTGTATTACTTCCACCAACATACCCTTCAATTTGCCACCAGAGAAGGAATGCGATTAGCCACGGTGGGAAGGCAGTTGTTAGATGAAAATGGGGAGCCAATGGACCGGACAGCTTCCATCATTAAGACTATCAAGGACAAGGCCTCGGTGGCTATGGAAATAGATGACAGTAATATTAAGATCTTTAAAGTAGGGGATAATTATCAAAACCCAGACGACTGGGAGGAGGCCGATCCTTCAGCCGGCAACCCGGCTGATTATATGCGAGTTCAGGTGACCTATGACCATGAATTTGCCACGTCTCTTATAGGAGGGTTCTTTGGCCAAGGCAACACCATCACAATGGAAGCTCGTGGAACCTATCGCAATGAACTCTAACACGGGAGCATGATGAACCATGGAACGGAACCTACTACGTTCACAAAAAGGTGCAGCAACCGTTGAATTTTCTTTTGTCGCTATAATCCTGATCTTTGTGGTTTTTGGCGTTGTTGAATTTGGCTCCGTGATTCATGCGCAGGCCGTGGTGACGAATGTGGCACGCGAGGGTGGGAGCATCGGTTCACGGGATTTATTAACTTCCCAGGATGAGAACAATAAATCCAACTTGTTGAATCTCCTTGAAGCCTCGAGCTGGCCGTTAAACTTTGAGTCTGAACCATCAAAATTCAAACTCTTTATTGCCATGGTCCAGGCCGGAACCGCAGGGAATAATAATCCGAGCTGCACTGGGACCATCCAGCAAAGTGGTCAGTTAAATGGACCTGAGGTGGTTTTACCAGCTAACGGAAACCAATGCGGTTTGACGGATACATTCTGGAACCTTCTAACTTTTAACCCAAACCTTGGTACGGCTCCTCTCAACCAAATGACAGTAGTCACGGTATATTACCAGCACGACCCACTCACACCCCTAGCGAATTTCTTGACCACGGGAGGAAACGGGAAAAGGGTGATTAGCAGTAAAGCCGTGTTTTAATGACCATCTCATGGGGAGTGACCGAAACGATTTATGTGAGTATAAGTGAGAGGAAGATGACTCAAGGCAATTATTTAACAGGGGAAAAATCTATGAAGAACGATCGGTCCTTTTGCAAATTCTTTACCCCAAGCATAAAAGTGGATTCCTTCTTGGTGCTACGAGATCAACAGGGTATATTTTCCATGTTGACAGCCATCACCCTCATGATGATCTTCGGCTTTCTGATTCTGGGCTTTGAAGTTGGGAAGTGGTATATCGTGAAGGCAGAGTTGTCCAAAACAGTTGATGCAGCCTCATTATTGGCTGCCACTCACCAGGGGAATCCCAATTTGGACCAATTTTTTGGAGTTGGGCAGGGGGAAGGATTACAGGAATTGGTGAGGGCTGCTGGGGAGGCAAATTTCCACGAAGGCATGTATGGAGCTGAATCCCCGAACCTGACCCTGGTGAGAGATGATGCTACCGGGACCATTCGGGTAAATGCAGAGACCGATGTAGCGAATCAATTTGCAGGCCTATATGGGAAACATGAAACCGCTCTCGCTTCAACAGGGACAGCCCAAAAGCGCGAGGTCGAAATCATGCTCGTGTTGGACCGTTCAGGATCTATGAGCTCTGCTATGGGTGATCTTAAAGACGCGGCCAAAAGTTTTGTTGGGTTTTTCGAAGACACGCAGGCAGAAGATAGTGTGGGATTGGTCAGTTTTTCTCACTATGTCTCCGTGGATTCCCCCCTAGGACAAAATTTCGTCATCGACATGGAGCAGGCAATTGGCAACATGAATGCCACTGGTTTTACTAATGCGGAAGATGCCCTTGATCAAGTTGATGGGCCTGATGGGTTTACCGACGCAACGAACGTCAGCCAGTATGTCATATTCTTCACTGATGGAAACCCGACGGCCTTCCGAACGACTTACGATTCAACGGAGGGGCCCTACAGGCGGTTTACGCGCAATGGATCTAATCACAATGATGCAGTCGTGACATATTCTACGAATGAAAATAAGTCCCTTTATCACCCCGATACTGGAGCCTCACTCGATGTGCGCCAATACAAGACGGGAGATGGCTCGTCCCCATGTGGAGGCCAATCAACCTCAACAAAATGGTGGATTCTCGAGGACCCCGACTATGGAATTTCGCAAACCGACTCCCTTAACGGGCATAGTTCCGATGAGTGTGATATTCCACGCAGTAAGATGCAGGCCTACGTTGAAGAAGTGGGTCAAGAGATGGCAATTGACCATGCTCAGGAACTCAAAGAAAACGGAATCAAGATCTACACCATTGGGTTGGGAAATGTAAATAAAAATTTTCTCGCCGC
>JAZFZJ010000321.1:0-25069 GCA_036443915.1 Nitrospirales bacterium | reverse complement strand
GTGGTGTCTCGCTTGGGGTCCAGACAAATTTCACAGAGCGGGCCTTCGGCAATATTCCGGCATTGGCTACAAAAGGTACCCTTCTCCTTCACTTCTCGTATGGCGTCGGCCAAGCGGAGGGCTTCTTCGGTGTCCGTTTTCATGAGATGAAAAGCCAAGCGCTGGGCGGTTTTTTGCCCAATGCCTGGCAGTCGCACAAGTTCTCGGCTAAGACGAGCGACAAGCCCTAGGGGTTGCGCGTTGACTCGGGCATTTTTTGTCGTGGTCGATTCTTGCACGATCAGCCTCGCCCGATGGTTAGAATAATCCAGGAATGCCCAATCCGCCCGTGAGGGATTTCATTTCTTCGGCCATAAGCTCCTTGGCCTTTCGTAGGGCTTCATTCGTCGCGGCTAGGAGGAGATCTTGCAGCATGTCTTGGTCGCCGGATTTCATTACCTCGGGATCAATCCGCACCTTGGTGATTTGCATGGCTCCATTGGCTTCTATGGTCACCATCCCTCCACCTGCTGAGGCCTCCACGGTTTTTAAAGCGGCCTCCTCTTGAATTTTTCCCATTTTTGCCTGCATCTCCTGGGCTTGCTTCATGATGTTGCCCATATTAGCAAAGGGATTGTTAGACATTAGTTTGCCTCCTCTTTTTGTGGGGTCCGTTGGGCTGAGAGCACTTCTCCACCAAATAGTTCCATCGCTTGTTTCACCAATGGGTGTGATTTCACATCTTCAATGAGGTCCTGATCATGTTCAAACTTTTTTTTTGCTCGTAGCTCACCAATCGAGGGCGGATGTTTTTGGCTGTCAGGTAATTCGATCACCTGAATTTTCATAGGCCGTCCCATCATTTCCTCGCAAATGTGGCCGATGAGGGTACGAGTTTCAGGCTTGTCTGTCCGCCATCGGGCGATGGAATACTTCTTGGGGTAGCCCAGGACGATACGATCTTCCGCAAAAGTGACCACGCTTCCTTTCTCAAAGAAACTGCCAATATTGGGATGGCCGTTCAGGACACGATCGACCACCAATTCCCAGTTTACCGCCATTGTTGGGTCTGAGATAGGCTTTAAGGCTTTTGGAGAAGGGTCGGGTGTCTCCTTATTGGTTGGTAATACCTTTGGTGAAATCGGTTTTGGCTTCGTTTGTGAGGATTGGGAAGGAAACATGTTTGCGGCTCTCCCGGGGGAGGAGGGTGGCACCGACTTTGGTGTGGGACCTGTACCCGGTTTGTCAGTTGGTAAGGCTGGCTTTGGGGGTGGTAAGGCTGTTGAACGAGATGGAGTCCGAGCACCGGCAGTCTCCTGCGAGCTTTTCAGTTTGGGGGGGGCTTGAGCCTGAATGGGAGCTGACTGGGCCAAATCGGTGGCGGTGGTCGACCCGGGATCCAATAGTGCTGCCCGAATGACGGCCGCTTCCAGGAGAAACCGTGGATGGGAACTTCCACGAAGACTATCTTCTGTTCGAGAAAATATCGAGAACAGGGATTGTAAATAGGATTCTGAGAGTTGTTGCGCTTGTTGGATGGCCTGCTCCACTTCCTCCTCTCCCAATTCAAGAAGGTTTTGTACTTGTTGCCGGGATGGAACGACGCAGGCCACGAGCAAATTTCGAAACCGTCTCAATATTTCTCGGCAGTAAACCCGGGCATCAAACCCTTGGTCGACTAATTGTCCCACCAGTGAGACGGTTTGAGAGGCTTGACGGGTTAAAATGGCTTCTACCATGAGTCGCACGAGTTCTTCTGGTACGGAGCCGATGAGGGCTTCTAAATCTTCATGTTGAAGTTGTTCGCCCCCGAAGGACACCGCTTGATCCAGAAGGCTGAGGGCGTCACGCATGCTTCCCTCGCTGGCACGGGCGAGAGCGGACAAGCTTCGATCTTCCACTGTCACGCCGGTTTCTGTCGCAACGCGACGGAGTTGGGTCATGATTTCTAAGCGGGAAATGCGACGAAAGGTAAAATGTTGACAGCGTGACAGGATCGTTGGGGGAATTTTATGGACTTCAGTGGTGGCGAAAATAAAGATGGAATGGCTCGGGGGTTCTTCCAATGTTTTGAGGAGGGCATTGAAGGCTGAGTTGGATAGCATGTGGACTTCGTCGATGATATAGACTCGGTAGGAACCATGGAACGGAGAAAATTTGACGTTTTCCCGCAATTCTCGCACATCATCAACCCCGGTGTTGGAGGCGCCGTCAATCTCAATAACATCCACGGAATTACCCCGGGCAATTTCTACGCAACTGGGACAGCTGCCACAGGGTTGACTTGTGGGCCCCTGTTCACAATTCAGGGATTTGGCCAATATGCGGGCCACAGTGGTTTTCCCTACCCCTCGCATACCAGAGAAGATATAGGCATGAGCAACTCGCTGGCGCGTGATGGCATTGGTGAGGGTTTGCACCACATGGGATTGCCCCATGACCTCATCAAACGTTGTGGGACGGTACTTGCGAGCGGAGACCTGAAATTCCATGATTAGGCTCTAAAGATCAAAGAGGTGTTCGTTCATACCCCAGTTGGGAATGTTGAAAAAAGCCGCCAGCGGCGTTCTCGCTATTTTTCCGTGCTCACGTACTCGATGTAGGCTCCGCCCGCCAAAATAGCTGTGGCCTTGCCTGAGGAAAGGTGCGTCCTGGCGCACCTGGGTTGGGCGGGTGAGACAGCGGACTTTTTTGAACATTCCCTTCACCAGTTGAAAGCGGTACTCCCTCGGGCATGTATGTGCAATGACCGAGAAATATTCAACACCCCCCAGTTGGAAAGACTCAGTTTTGTTGATGCCCCTGCGAATTCACGAGGCGGATTCCTAAAAATAGTCGGGGCCAGGTGATCCTGCGGCACACAGACTTGCCCACTTACCGTTGCTTCCTTCCGGACCTGGCGGGATTTGCAGGATTCTGTTGCACAGGGCCCAGCCCCTAAGTGAAATTTCGTTTTCTCACCACTAAAAAGTTTGAAGAGGTAGGGTGATTTCAAGCCCTGGTCTCCATCCACAGATGATGGGACTGTTGAAAAAGCATGCCCTTGCGAAGGCGCAGGGTCCGCCATCGGCGTTCTCGGTCTATGGTCGTGCTCACGTACTCCTCTGTGCGCTCCGCGCACCAAAAGCCCTGCGGCCTTGCCCGAGGAAAGGCACGTCTTGGCGTGCACGGGCTGGGCGGGTGAGACAGCGGGCCTTTTTGAACATTCCCTCCTGCTATTGGGCATTCCTGGAATAGGGCAAAGCCAATTGGCATGGAAAGAATTTCGGTTTATTCAACAGCCCCATGATGAAAAATGGCGGAGAGGGTGGGGTTCGAAGTCGCGCCTCCAAACTCGCGCTCCCGCTAGGGGGCCACACCCCCTCGCGCCTTCGTGTTGCTCAGGTCACCCCATGAGGGGGATATTTCCCCCTCAGACCCCCTGTTCGAATCCCACCCAACTAAACTTCCCTGATTGCATAGGGTATACGATTCAGGAAGAACTATTTTCTGGCGGAGAGGGTGGGGTTCGAACCCACGGTACCATTGCTGGTACACGTGATTTCCAGTCACGCCGATTCGGCCGCTCTCGCACCTCTCCGTGAATTGCCACCTCAAATGATCTGACAATTATCCATGTTTGGGGAAACGGTTTCTTGTTTGGAGGGAATCCGCGAAAATCCCATATTTCCCGCTACATCACCCAAGAACAACGGGTGAAAGGTTGCCATCTTACCATGGGGGTATGAGGGCGACAAGCAACTGAAGGGGAGGTTGAGGTTGCGAATCTTTTTGATGAGATCGCGTTTGAATGAATTATGAATACATTACTATTCCCAGAGAGATTGTTGAATGACATGATCCTACTGAAATATCCGAGGGAGTTAGGATGTTCGGGATTGGAACATACGTTGGCGGCGGGAGGAGCGATGAAGGGCTGCAAAGAGATGGCCCCGAAAAAGCAGAATGAAGACGGTGAAAACGGGGGTTAACACCAGGACAACAACAAAACTTACGTTAGGGGAAATCCCTAGAAAAGAGAGCCATTGGGATAAGACGGTAAAGGGTAAAGTGAGAAGATACCAGAAATCTAACCCTCCCCGCCTTCCAGCTTGGCTGGAAATCTGGAAGAAAAATGATAGTCCAAAGGGTGCCAGGGCGATGGCCAGTGGCAAAAACCATTCGATCCAATTTTCAAGGACGAATGCATAACTTTCTTGGATTACCTCAAGGGCCGACCCATGCCGGCCTTGGTAGATCACTTCGGGTACGGGATTCAATATGACAAAGATTAAAAAAAAGATGGCGGTGGCGATAAGAGGCTGGTAGGGATTCGTTTGCAGTCCCATTTCGAGAAACAACAAGGGAAACCACACCATAAACCCCACGGAAATCACATCCCAAAAGTATTGCCCCATACTCTGGGGTACGTCTTTCCACTGCAGGCGCCGCGTGCCCAGGACGGCCTGTTCGGTCAGATTGAGGGTGGCTCCAATGAACAGCGCGTTAAGCGCACCTAAGATAAAGCCTCCCAACATCCCAAGAAAGGAAATGATGGGACTGATCAGCACCAATCCAAACGCAAAGGCCATGACGACAGGGATAAGAATCCTACTCCGTGAGAAGGATTGGATCGTAGCAAGCAGGGATTGGTGATATAATCGAACTGTTGCCTGGAAGAAGCCCTGCATAAGGCGAGAGGATGCACCGCTGTTCTTTATTGTTGGGTAGTTGGTGGGGATTTCAAATTCACAATATCTTGTTGCCGTTGATCTCGGTCTTTCCGGATTTTTTTTAACCGACTGGGGCGGTTCAAGGTCCACCATTTTAATGGGTTGAGAAAGGTTGGTGCAGGGGGTGTGGCGGACCCCACCGGGGAACGCTGAAAATCATACCCTTGGTGCGAGTCTTTCTTTTCCAGGAATTTCTGGTAAATATCTTGATAGAGCTGTTTGAGCGTCATAGGGCCCTACCTTACCCCACTCGATCTAGTCTATCAAGAGGGCCAGGCAATCTGCTGTATGACAGATCATTCGGATGGTTGGGGGGAATGCCCCCGACGATTGAGGCTTTCATTGAGGGAATTTGGGGATGGCCAGTACCAGCCAGACCTTTTATAATAGAGTGGTTTGGCATGAGAGGCCCTTTCCATGTTTTTCCGTGTGGAGCCGTCTCCGCCATTTGAATGACGAGGTGAAGGAATATACGCGAGAGTGGCGGAACTGGCAGACGCGCGAGATTTAGGATCTCGTGGGTGACCGTGGGGGTTCAAGTCCCCCCTCTCGCACCATTTTTTTAAATTTATCCCTAGTTGGGTTTCTTGCACAAGGATTAGCGGTCTTATGAAACTAGAAATGACAGAACTTGGACCAGTCAAACGGGCCCTGAAAATCGAAATTCCTGAAGAAGCGGTCAAAAGCGAGTTTAAAAAAGTGTATGCCCAGTTGAAACGTGAGGCCCGGATTCCCGGATTTCGACCTGGTAAAGCTCCGGTGGAATTGCTACAAAAACGCTATGGACAAATGGTGGGGCAAGATGTCGTCCAACGATTGGTCCCGGATTATTATCAACGAGCCATCAAAGAAGCAGGGGTTGTTCCGGTGCTCGTCGATATTCCACCACTGGACCGCATGAAAGTCGAACCCAATATGGCCTTTACCTTTACGGCCACCGTAGAAATTAAGCCCAACATTAAATTAGGCGATTATCGCCCGCCCAATCCCATTTCGTTAAAGCGTGATGCCCGAACGGTGACGGATGATCAGGTGGAAAAGGCTTTACAAACATTACGTGAACAGCATGCCCAACTCGATGCCGTTCCTGAAGGGACATCCCTAAACGAAGGTCTCCATGCGGTCCTGTCGGTTGAAGGATTTGTGGATGATCAGCCTGTGGAGGGGTCGCAGAAGAAAGGACATCTTCACAAGGTGGGTTCAAAAATTCCCATTCTTGGGGTGGAATTAGATGAACACCTTATCGGAAAATTCCCCGGCGAAACTTTTGACATTCCTCAGCCGTATGCAGCCAACCACCCTGATACGAATTTAGCTGGGAAAACCATGGTGCTGAAAGTCACCATTGAGTCCTTGAAAGAACAGAAGTTACCTGACCTGGACGATGAATTTGCCAAGGATTGCGGCGAATACGAGTCATTGGAGAATTTAAAGACGACGATTCAGACTCAATTAGACAATTTCCTGAAGCAGGACGTTGAAGAAGGGTATAAAGAACAAATCATCGAACGGCTGCTGTCCATGCATCACTTTGATATCCCCGAGGTTTTAATGGAGCGGGAGCTTCAAACCCTGGTTCGACAAAAAATGCTTAAGGAACATCGGCATTCGCATCGGGAGGATGATTTGGACGAGCCCATTCGGCTCCAGGAAGAGGCCAAACGCCTTCAACAAGAGCTACAACCTGAAGCCAAGCGCCGGGTGAAGCTCGGGTTAATTCTCGATGTCATTTCCCAAAAGGAAGGATTGGAAATTTCAGGGGAAGAGGTAGAAGCCGAAGTTCAAAAGCTGGCCACCTCCTTAAAGCTTCCGGTGGCCGAAATTCAACGAATGGTGGAAGCGGGGGGACAAGGTGCTCAAGAGGAATTCCGTGACCGGATGAAAGCGGAAAAGGCTTTGCAATTCGTGTATCAAAATGCAGTGATTCAGGGGTAAGGGTTCCTTATCCTTTCCAACACAGTATACTGGCGTCGTAACTGATACCTATTTCTCAAACCAGGAGGTCCCAGGGAATGTTGATTCCGATGGTCATTGAACAAACCAATCGTGGTGAACGGTCGTACGATATTTATTCCCGTCTGTTGAAAGATCGAATCATTTTTGTTGGAGCCCCTATTGATGATTTGTTCGCGAATGTCGTCATTGCCCAGCTGTTGTTTTTGGAAGCGGAAGATCCAGACAAGGACATTCACTTATATATCAATTCCCCTGGCGGGAGTGTGACGGCGGGTTTGGGGATCTATGATACGATGCAATATGTGAAATCGCCCATCAACACCATTTGTTTGGGACAAGCCGCAAGTATGGGTGCCTTATTATTGGCAGCCGGGACTACAGGTAAACGGTTCGCTCTTCCTAATGTTCGAGTGATGATTCATCAACCTATGGGGGGATTCCAGGGCCAAGCCACCGAGATCGACATTCATGCCAGGGAGATTTTGAAAATCCGGGACCGATTGAATCAAATTTTGGCCCACCACTCTGGGCAGCCGTTAGAAAGGATTGCGAACGATACGGAGCGGGATTATTTTATGTCGGGGGAAGAAGCCAAAACCTACGGTCTGATCGATGAAGTGATTGTTCGAAGTCTGGAAAAAGGATCCAAAGACCAGACCAAATCAGAGACCAAAAGTAAAGATTAAGGCTGAAGGGGAAAACTTTTTATGGCGAGACAGGCCAAGTCCGATGCCAACCTTCGTTGCTCTTTTTGTGGAAAGAACCGCGACCAAGTTCGAAAGCTCATTGCGGGTCCCACAGTATATATCTGCGATGAATGTGTAGCCCTCTGTAATGAGATTATCTCCGAGGATTGGCAAGAATCCCGGGAGGAAATATCTGCCAAGCTTTGCAAGCCGATGGATATCCATCAACATCTCAATCACTACATTATTGGGCAAGATCTGGCAAAACGGGTGCTCTCCGTGGCGGTCTATAACCATTATAAACGGATCGCGGCCAATGCAGTTGGGGATGTGGAACTTCAAAAAGGCAATATTCTGATTATCGGGCCGACCGGGACCGGAAAGACCTTATTCGCGCAGACGTTGGCGAACCATCTGGATGTGCCCTTTACGATTGCTGATGCTACCACCCTGACCGAAGCTGGCTACGTCGGAGAGGATGTGGAGAATATTATTTTAAAACTTCTCCAAGCCGCCGACTATGACGTGGAGCGAGCCGAACGGGGGATTGTGTACATTGACGAAATCGACAAAATCACACGCAAAGCCGATGGCCCGTCGATCACTCGCGATGTTTCGGGGGAAGGTGTCCAACAAGCGTTGTTAAAACTGATCGAAGGCACCGTAGCGAATGTGCCGCCGCAAGGAGGACGTAAGCATCCTCATCAGGAATTTATTCAAGTGAATACCACGAATGTGTTGTTTGTGTGCGGGGGTGCCTTTGTGGGATTAGATGCGATTATTGAGCGGCGGCTCAACCAAAAACGCATGGGGTTTGGCGCCGATGTGCATGCCCGAGGTACACAACAAATTGGAGACTTGTTTTCCAAGGTCGCACCAGAGGATTTACTGCAATATGGGTTAATCCCTGAATTTGTTGGACGGTTGCCGGTTTTGGCCACTCTTGATGAATTGGATGAACCGGCGTTGGTTCGTATTTTAACGGAACCCAAAAATGCCTTGATTAAACAATATCAGAAATTGCTAGCATTTGATGATGTGAAATTGAAGTTTACAGAGGGGGCCTATGTAGCCATTGCCCAGAAAGCGTATCTTCAAAAAACCGGTGCCCGTGGACTTCGCGCAATTTTAGAATCCATTATGTTGGATGTGATGTACAATATCCCCTCACAACCCGACGTGAAGGAGGTCTTGGTAACCGAAGAGGTCATTCAGGGCACGGGTGAGCCTATCAAAGTATTTGAGCCTCGAAAAGGCGTTAAGCCTGCTGTGGGGTCTTAACCTCGGCTCCAGTCTGGCTTCCTTCCTCCATTTCCTCATATCCGCATTCTTGTTTGTGACAGAGTATCTTGTTCCCGGTTTGCTTGCGGACTTTTTCGATAAGAAAAGGTGCTTGGCATTGCGGGCAGGGCCGATTGATGGGCCGGTCCCAAATCGCGAAGGTGCAGGTGGGATATGTGTTACAGGAATAAAAGGTTTTGCCCTTTTTGGTCCGCTTTTGGACCAAATCCCCTTCGCAGTCTTTAGCAGCGCATTTTATCCCTAATTTTAAGGGTTTGGTGGTTTTACACTCTGGGTATTGGGAACACGCCAGAAAGGTTCCAAATCGACCACGTTTAACCACCATGGGGCTGTTACACTTTACGCACATTTCATCAGTCATTTCGACCTGGGCCTGAACGATCTGAATGTTCCCATCCTGGTCTTTCGTGAACTCTTTGGTATTTTTGCATTCGGGATATCCAGGGCATGCCAGGAAATGACCATGGCGACCCCATTTGATGACCATGTGCTGTCCGCATTTTTCGCAAGGGATTTCGGTCGGCTCTTCCTTCCCTTTGATATCTTCCATATTGACTTCAGCCGACTCCAGGTCTTTCATGAATGGCAGATAAAAATCATTGACCGCCGTGACCCAGTCTTTCTCTCCCTCTTCAATGTCATCCAATTCGCTTTCCATTTTGGCAGTAAATTCTACGTCAAACACCTTGGGGAAGTGGCTGATCAATCGATCATTCACCATTTGTCCTAATTCGGTTGGTCGCAGCCGAGCTTCCTCTTTTTCCACATAATGCCGTTCTTGAATGGTGGAAATAATGGTGGCGTAGGTCGAAGGCCGGCCAATTCCTTTTTCTTCCATTTCACGGATCAGTAGCGCTTCATTGTACCGTGGGGGTGGTTGTGTGAAATGTTGCTTAGCACCCAGTCCAGCTTCGGATTCCTCCAGAAGGGTGAGCGATTCTCCTACTGACAAATCAGGTAAACTGAGGCCGGAGTCTGCCATGAGGTCGCTATCAACGGACGTCGCGCCTGTGGGTTGTTCGACTTCTTCGCGATACACTCGTCGATAGCCGTCGAATTTTTCGACAGTCCCGCTGGCACGGAAGGTGTAGGTCTTAGCTTGCACATCAACTTGGGTGACCAAGTCCAGCCCACGAGTCATTTGAGAGGCGACAAACCGATTCCAAATCAATTTATACAATTTATAGAGATCAGGCTCTAAAAACCCACGGAGGCTTTCAGGGTCTCGTTTGGCGGAGGTGGGTCGAATGGCTTCGTGGGCTTCTTGTGCGGCCTTTTGAGTTTTATACACATTTGGTTGAGGAGGAAGATAGGTGGGCCCGAATGTCTCCTGAATGTACCCACGCAAATCGTCAAGTGCTTCAGGGCCAATGCGAGTAGAGTCGGTTCGCATATAGGTAATAAGGCCAACCTGTCCCTCAGGACCGATATCAATCCCTTCGTAGAGACGCTGCGCTAACATCATGGTTTTTTTTGCAGCGAATCGGAGTTTTCTGCCGCTATCTTGTTGGAGGCGGCTGGTGACGAATGGAGCCGAAGGGTTTCGCCGTTTTTCTTTTTGGTCAATGTGTGAAACGGCAAACGATGCCCCGGCTAAATCCTGAACAATGTGCTGGGCTTCCTCTTCTGTTCGGACAGTCCTGCGTTCGCCTTGTATGGTGTGTAATTTGGCTTGAAATGCCGGGGGATGCTGCCCCGCCAAGTTAGCGGTTATGGTCCAGAATTCCTCTGATTGGAAGGCATTCCGTTCTGCTTCCCGTTCACAGATGACCCGTACGGCCACGGATTGGACTCGTCCAGCACTGAGCCCTCGCCGAATCTTTTTCCACAAGAGTGGACTGAGAAGATACCCCACGAGCCGGTCCAATACTCTGCGGGCTTGCTGGGCATTCACTTTGTTCATGTCAATGGTACTAGGAGACTTAAGCGCCTGTTTCACGGCTTTCTCGGTGATTTCATTGAAAAGAACTCGGTGAATCTGATGGCCATTACCGTTGAGTTCTTCGGCAATATGCCAGGCAATCGCTTCTCCTTCGCGATCAGGGTCAGGGGCGAGGAAAACTTCTTTGGCTTTTTTGGCACTAGCTTTAATGTCTTTCAGAATTTTGCTCTTGCCCCGAATCACGATGTAGTGGGGATCAAAATTGTGCTCAAGGTCGATGCCCAGTTTGCTCTTGGGCAAATCCTTGATGTGACCCACTGAGGCGAGGACTTGGTAATTGCGTCCCAAATACTTGGAAAGGGTTTTGGCCTTGGTTGGAGATTCAACGATGACAAGTGATTTAGTTTTAGCCATAGGATACTAGGAAAAAAGTTGAAAGATTAACGATGAATGTTTCGTTTGTGTCAATGAGTTGTTGGTACTTATCGGTTTCCCATTCGTACATATTGAAGGCCTGGAATTTGTTTTATAAGTCCTTTAACCTCCAAAGACAAGAGAATACTCATCACCTCTGATGGAGAATATGAACCTTGAGAGATTAAATCGTCAAGGGGAGTGGGTTCTAGTGTTATCAAGTCAAACAATCGTTGCTCTTCAAACCCTAACGAGACCGTTGAAGGTTGAGATGGCATCGTAAGGTGTTGTTTTTCTAGATGATCACGGAAAGAGGGTTCTAACATAGGAAGAATTTCTTCCACAATGTCTGATGATTCTTCAATTAATTTAGCCCCTTGTTTAATCAGACGATGAGGCCCATGACTCATGGCGTTCGCGACGTTTCCTGGTACCGCAAACACCTCGCGATTTTGTTCTAACGCCATTCTGGCCGTAATAAGGGACCCGCTGCGGGATGTGGCTTCGGTGACAATCACACCCAAGGAAAGTCCACTAATCAGGCGATTTCGTTGAGGAAAATGATAGGAATGTGGTGGCGTTTCCATAGGAAATTCTGAGAAGACCACTCCTTGCTGCTCTATTCGCTTTCGGAGCTGACCGTGTTCAGGGGGATAGACCTGATCAATGCCGCACCCCAGAACGGCGATTGTTCTCCCTGATCTGGACAACGCCCCCTCATGGGCAGCGGCATCAATCCCCCGGGCTAGGCCACTGACAATGGTAAAGCCTAGCGCTGCCAAATCCCCACTGAGTTGGCGGGTAAACGCCCGGCCACTGTGGGATCCTTTTCGTGACCCTACGATAGCCAGAGCGTGTTGGTCTCGGTCTTGAAGTTCGCCTGTACAATACAGAATGGGGGGTGGGTCAGGGATCGTTTTTAAGCGAGCCGGGTACTGGGCATCCGCGAGTGTGAGGATGAAAAATCGTCCTTCCTGGACCGCAGCCAACTCTTTTTTGATGTGGGCATGCGTTTCCGGAGGTAAGGGTTGGTGAAGAGCCTTGACTAGGGAAGGGGAAAGATCCCCCTCAGCCACAAGTTCGGAAAGATTGTTGGTCCAAATGGCATCCGGAGAGCCAAATCGATTGATGAGCCGAGTGTAGGTAATGGGCCCCAGTCCTTTGACCGCGCGCAGTTCCAACCATCCTTGCAAGGATGTGGCTATGTCCATGGCACGTGCCTAGGATGCGGTTCGAGACTCGGCACGTTGTGTGACTTTTCCCACGACCACAATGTCATATTGTTCCAGATGTAAAAGAGGGTCGGCCTTAAATAATATTTGGTGTTGGAATTCTTGCTCCAATTGTTCGATGCTGCCATGCTCGGTATCGAAGAGTAGTTCAACCACCCTGGGGTTGGCCCCGACCACAATTCGTTGGACTTGCCATCGGGAAGTGCCAATACGTCGGATGTCTCGGAAAATTTCATAGGCGACCGTCATGGCAGACTTGGTGTACCCTCGGCCTTCGCAGTCACTGCAAATTTCCGATAGAGTCCGTAAAAGATCTTCCCTCACACGTTCGCGAGAAATTTCGATGAGTCCAAGGTCAGAGATACGAGAAATCCGGGTTTGTGCCTTATCTCCGGCCAGAGCGTCCAGGGTAGCCTGATACACTTTCTCGCGGTTCCGTTCCCGTTCCATGTCAATGAAATCAATAATGATGATACCACCAATCCCTCGTAATTTTATTTGATAGCCAATTTCTTTAGCCGCCTCCAAATTGTTTTTTAAAATAGTTTCTTCCTGATCTCGTTTTCCCACAAAACGGCCCGTATTGACATCAATTACCGTCATGGCTTCGGTGTGGTCAATGACGATGTGCCCTCCGGACTTCAGCCATACCTTCCGGCTCAGGGCACGAGTAATTTCCAATTCGATTCCCAGGTGATCAAACAACCCCTCCTGTTTTTTATCATAAAAATGGACCCGAGAAGCCTGTTCTGGGAGGTACCGCCGAACAAAGTCTTTGACCTCATCAAATTCCGTTTTGGAATCAATCAGTAAGCGGTCGACTTTTTTCGTAAACAGGTCGCGAACCACCCGAAGTGGAAGGGAGAGGTCGGTATGGAGCAGGGAAGGAGCTGGTGGCTTGTTGGACGCTTTTTTGATGATGTCTTCCCACAGTGCCGTGAGAAATTTCGTATCAGACAGGAGATCTTCTTCGGAGACACCCTCACACACTGTCCGGACGATATATCCATATTCGGGTGTTCGAATACGTCGCATGAGGTCTTTTAAGCGATGTCGCTCTTCCTCGTTCGTAATCCTTCGAGAAACACCAATATGGTCAACATTGGGCATAATCACCAGAAACCGTCCGGGTAGGGAGACGTAGGTCGTAATTCGAGGGCCTTTTGTTCCGATCGGTCCTTTTGAAATTTGGACTAATAATTCTTGCCCTTCAGATAGGAGATTTTCGATAGGACGGGCCGTTTGGCGTCGAGGGCGGGGCATGTCGGAGCTTTGGTCATCCTCGGCACTTTCCACGAGCGTGTCTCCAGGCTCGGTCCCAACAGAGAGATCGGAGACATGGATAAAGGCCGCACGGTCCAGTCCAATATCGATAAAGGCCGCTTGCATCCCTGGTAAGACCTTGATGACTTTTCCCTTATAAATATCTCCAACAAAATCTTTTTTCCTCGGACGATCCACGAATAATTCTGTGACGACTCGATTTTCTAAGACAGCGACCCGGGTTTCTTCCCGGGTCTTACTAATGGCGATTTCTGATCCCATGTTTACCTCCTCACGTTCACAGACTGTCGAGGGAGCCAACCCTTATTTGTATCTCAACGTTTCAGGCCTTAAGGAAAGTCATTCCACAAGAAGCTCTTCAGGAAGGGTGTATTACGCCTCCAGAGGAGCCCATGTCACGGCTCGGGCCTGCAAGGTTGGTAAGGAATTGGATGTCCATTCTGAAACGTGTTTCCTAATGAGTAATGTGTAGGGTTATTCAGTCATTTCTTTAGTGGGCCAAACGCGCTAATTCTGAATGGGTTTTACATATGGGGAATTTTGAAAAAGCATGCCCTCGCGCAGGCGCAGGGTCCGCCAGCGGCGTTCCCTGCCTTCGCCGGAGCGGCTTCGCGCAGGCAGGTCGGTCTTTTGGCGTGCTCACGTATTCCTCTGTACGCTCCGTGCGCCAAAAGCCATGCGGCCTTGCTGGACGGGCCTTTTTGAACATTCTCACTTGCTATTGGCCATCCATGGAATAGGGCAAAACCAATTGGCATTGTATGAAATTTGAATTATTCAACAGACCCATATTCCTGTTGGAAGTTCGCATCTTGCCATTGACAAACATTGAGAGGACTTTCTATTCCAATTTGAGTCCGACAAATGGAGATTATAGCTAAAGCAGCGACAGTCGTCTTCGTTTGACATTGAGCAAGAGACCAAGCGCGGTAAGGTTGACCACCATGGCACTTCCCCCATAGCTCATCAGTGGGAGCGGAATGCCCACCACGGGTGCCAGTCCAGAGGTCATGGCAACGTTCACAATGACTCCAAACCCAATCATCGAGACCACTCCGACGGCTAGAAGGGACCCCGCCACATCTTTGGCTCTAAAAGCAATTTCTAGCCCCATCAATAGTAAGATGCTATACAACGACAGTAAGGCGACCGAGCCAAGAAATCCCCATTCTTCGGCAAAGACCGCGAAGACAAAATCGGTATGTCCTTCAGGAAGGAATTTAAACTGGGTTTGAGTTCCCCCATAGAGCCCCTTTCCCAACAATTGTCCTGAGCCGATTGCAATACGCGATTGAAGTCCATGATAGCCTTTCCCGCCAGGATCCGAGCTTGGGTCAACAAAACTCAGGATCCGATCTTGTTGGTACCCATGAAGCGATCCCCAAACCCCGCCCCAAGCAAACGGGAATAACATGAGCGCTGCCAATAGGACGAAGCCAAAGGCCTTGGATTTCATCCCCACGGTGAGAGCGATGACCAGAAATATGGTAAGGAATCCTAAGCTACTGCCCAAATCAGGTTGCTTTAAAATTAATAAAAATCCGGGCAGTATTATGAGCCCAGGGATGATCAAGCGTCGTAGCCACCCTTCACGGTTGGTGGAACCATAATAGAACGCTAAGGTCAGCATGAGGGGAATTTTGACGAATTCCGATGGCTGAAACAGGAGAGGACCAAGAGGAATCCATCGTTGTGACCCACGACTGGTCTTGCCAGCAAATAAGACGATGATCAGTAAGATCAGCCCTATTCCATACAACACATAGGAGAATCGTGTGAGCTTATGGTAATCAATGCCGACGGCAACGATGAAGGCCAACGACCCTACCACCATCCATGTTGTTTGTTTGAGATAGATGGGAAGGCCCGAGGATGACCCCGAATTGGTGACGCTATAAATAGAAATGATTCCCACTGAAATGATGGCCACAATGACGCCCAAAAAACACCAATCAAAGGTGTCCAACCCCCGGCGATTCACATTGTCGTTCATTAATGACATAACAAATACCGTTTGGCTCAAGGAAAATGGTGAAAAAGCATGCCCTGAGTCCTGCCCCAAGGGCCCCTTAATGGCTTTCTTGGTCTTTTGGCGTGCTTCGTTTCCATAATTATAGGCTCGGCTCGCCAACTGTTGTCGGACTTTTCTCCGAGATCCCTCAGGACAGGTTTTGGCCCTTTCCTCCCGAAGATGGTGAACAATGAGAGAGAATTACAGGGCGCCAGTTTGGCCGGATTCTTGAAAGCTCATATAGGCTTCGATCATCTTCTTGGCTAACGGGGCTGCTGTAGATCCCCCGTGCCCCATATGTTCCACGATTACAGCAATGGCAATTTTCGGTTGTTCCACGGGGGCAAAAGCAATAAACCACGCGTGGTCCCGATGTTTTTTGCGGACCTCTGTTTTGTCTCCATCTGGTTTAAGGGCAATGACTTGTGCTGTGCCGGTTTTTCCTGCAATGCTCACAATATTCGATTGGGCTCGTTTGCCGGTGCCTTTCGTGACGACAGCAGCCAACCCTTTCTTGATTTGGGCAAAGATTTTTGGGGGCAGGCGTAACTGTTGAGTCGATGGGGCAGGTTCTTCTTTGAGCTTGCCTGTTCGTCGGAGACGGATGCCTTTGAGCAATCGAGGTTGAACGATTGTTCCGTCTGTTGCCACGATGGAGATCACCTTGGCCATCTGAATGGGGGTAACGCTTAAAAATCCTTGGCCAATGGAAATGGAAATGGTTTCGCCGGGGTACCATCGCTCCCCTTTATTTTGACGCTTCCATTCCGCGGAGGGAACCAGTCCGGATCGCTCTGATGGCAATGGGATTCCGGTTTTTTCCCCCAGTCCAAACTTCCGAGAATAGGTCGCAATGGGTTCAATACCCAGTTGATTGCCAACTTTATAAAAATAGACGTCGCAAGATTCGGCAATGGCTTTCGTTAAATCGACTGTGCCATGGCCCCAGCGTTTCCAATCACGAAAGACTCGTCTTCCGAATGGAAAGGTACCCTGGCAGTTTAGGGAGTCGCTGGCAACCATGGTTTGGGTCCCTAGGAGGGCGGCGGCCATCAAAATTTTAAAGGTCGATCCAGGAGGGTACTGGCCTTGAATAGCTCGATTCGTGAGGGGATGGCGGGGATCCTGGGCCATTTGTTGCCAGGCTTGGTTACTAATTCCTCCCGATAAATCATTGGGGTTAAAACCCGGTCGACTGGCTAAGGCCAACACATCTCCATTCCAGGGGTCTAGGGCGACGATGGCTCCTGATTCCTCCCCAAGTAGATCCTCAGCCAGACGTTGAAGGCGAATATCGAGGGTTAAGTATAAGTCGTCACCTGCCAGGGGGGATTGAATGGACAGAGAGCGTTTGGGGTAGCCGAGGGCATCAACCTCAATGACTTTTTTCCCTGTTTCTCCGAGTAAATAGGTATCAAACGTCCGCTCGACTCCATATTGACCAATGATCCGGCCGGAATGGAGATCCTGGTATTCGGGATCTTTTAATTGAGACTCCGAGATTTCTCCGACATAGCCAATGACATGGGAGGCATAGGCTTGGAGGGGATAAAAACGCTGATATTCTGGTTGAATGACCACTCCTGGAAGTTCTAATCGATGCGATTCGATAAGGGCTGCTTCCTTGAGTGTGAGTCCGCTTTTGATTTTTACCCGTCCCCCTCGACCCTTCTTGGAAAGGGTGTCGGCAAGGACCTCTTCGTCGACTTCGACGTAGTGGGGCAATTGAGCGATAAGGGCTTGACGGTCCGGTACGTCTTCCAGAGAGACATACAGCTGGAAACTTGGAATATTATTGGCCAGAAGTTCCCCATTTCGATCATAAAGGAGCCCTCGAGGGGGTTTTATTACGATGGATCGAGTCCGATTGTCTCGAGCCAAGTCCTGATAAAACGTCCCATCCCGAATTTGCAACTGCCAAAGCCGTAGCCCCAACAAGACCAAAATCATGAGAAAGCCGACTTTGATAAAAATCAGACGACTTTGAATGTCGGCGAGCTCATTGGCTTGGCGGGAAGTATCCAACATCGTGTTTAGTCTTTTGGCCTGCGAGGAAAGTAATGAATAAGAGCTGAATTTTATCGGCGTCCCTGGACAAAGTTTACCACACCCATCGAATGTCGAACTTTATTGGAGAACCAAAAGATCCCTAGAGCCAAGAGGCTGTTATATAAGCTTTGGGGGAAGAGTATGGTTGAGAAGGCATGAAAAAAAACCACGGTATCGAGGACGGGATAGGCCACCATCAGAGACGCCAGTCCACACCCGAGGGACAATCCCAATGTAACCATGAGGACGGTGGGCCCAGTGACTGTAGAAAACGTATGCGTGGTGACGCCAGCTAATGTTCCTGCGAGGCCCTTGAGAATCATATTGAGCCCAATGCCACCTGGAGCCAGCAGATCCTGAAATAATCCCACGGTCAGTCCTACCATTAATCCTTTGTATTCACCCGCAATAAATCCCATGACGCAGGCCAGCACTAAACAGAAATCCGGGTAAATCCCGTGGGCGGATACGAATGTGCTGAGCGAAGCTTGAGCCACAACAATTCCAAGGCACAGAAGCATATGAAGAATAACGGTCATGAGAGTCCTAGGGAAGAGGAGAAGGTTCAGGGGAAATTTGCGATGCGGGGGTCGAAGTCTGAAACGACGTGATGACCAGGACACCTTCAAGTTTTGAAAAATCCACGACAGGAGCAATTCCCCCGGATTGAAACAAATCCGTAGCGGCTTTGGTGACTTGTTGAATACGGCCAATGTATAGCCCGCGTGGAAAATCATCAGTGAGCCCTGATGTGACCACCTCGTCACCCAGTTGAACCGGAGAGAGCGGAGGAAGATACTTCATTTGAATGTTTCCCTGGGGTGTTCCCTGAATAATACCTTGGTCCCGGCTGGTTTGAATCATGCCGGTAATGGCCACATTGGGATCAGAAAGCAGCAGCACAATGGCGGTTGTGGGATTAGTCCGTACCACCCGACCCACGACTCCTGCTTCGGTGATCACGCCCATTTCCGCATGAATACCGTCTCGGGCGCCTTTGTCAATAATCATGGCTTGATACCAATTAGACACATTTCGCCCGATGATTCGAGCGGCAGTAGTCATCATGGGCGTGGTTTCTTGATACGCTTCCAATTCCTGGAATTGGCCGGTGATGATAGCCTGTTCCTTGAGAAGATTCCGTTCTCCCTCCAATTCCCGAATCTTTTGTCTGAGGGTTTCATTTTCTTCCCACACATGTTGGAGAGCAATATAGTGATTCCAGATTTCCTGTAGAGAATCCTGCATCGATGCCACAGCGTGAAGCGGGGTCTCCAGTATCATGGCTAAAGGGTCTCCTACCTGGCCGAGCCATTCTTGCGATTGCCGTGGTAAGAACAACAGGAGTGTGAGAAACAGAATGACAACAATGACGAGTGCCCGTCGAATGCCCTGGGCAAGGGGAAACGTATGCTCAGATCGAGGCATGAAATAATTAGGAAAACTTATGGATTCAGACTGGAATGCGTAGAAATTTTTCGGAGGAGACTTAATTCTTCCAATGTTTTGCCCACCCCCAATACCACGGAAGTTAAGGGATCGTCGACTGTCACAATCGGTAAGCCGGTTTCTTCGCGGAGTCGATCGTCCAGCCCTTGAAGCAGTGACCCGCCCCCAGTGAGCACGATGCCCCGGTCAATAATGTCTCCCGCTAATTCTGGCGGAGTGTTTTCCAGGGCTAACCGTAGGGCTCCGATAATGGTGGTAATGCAGTCTTGTAAGGCTTCTCGAATCTCACTGTCATCAATGAATATGGTCCGTGGTATACCGGAAATGAGGTCACGTCCTTTGACAGCAAATTGTTTTTTTTCAGGAAGTGGATAGGCTGATCCGATCTCCATCTTGATGCGTTCGGCCATATGTTCGCCAATTAACAGACTGTATTCCCGTTTTAGATGACTGCAAATGGCCGCCTCGATTTGGTCGCCTGCGGTTCGGACGGTATCACTATAGACGATGCCTCCTAAGGAAATAACGGCGATGTCAGTGGTGCCTCCTCCAATGTCCACAACCATATTTCCATAGGGCTCGGTAATCGGCAGCCCGGCTCCAATGGCGGCAGCGACGGGCTCTTCAATGAGAAAGACTTCCCGGGCTCCCGCCAGTTCTGCGGACTCTCTGACCGCACGTTGCTCGACTTGGGTAATGCGTGAGGGGACTCCGATGATAATTCGTGGACGGACTAGAGTTCGGCTGCGACTAACTTTTTGAATAAAATACCGTAACAATTGTTCGGTCATGTCAAAGTTGGCAATGACTCCTTCTCGCAAAGGACGGATGGCGGTGATATTACCTGGCGTCCGTCCCACCATTTTCTTGGCCTCGTCTCCAACCGCCAAGATTTTCTTCGAATTGGTCTCAACCGTGACCACGGAGGGTTCATTCAGGACAATGCCTTTTCCTTTCAGGTAAATTAAGGTCGAAGCTGTTCCCAGATCGATGGCTATATCTTGGGAAAAATAACTAAGTAAACGATTGAGCATGCCAATGTTTCTTTTAGGGATGTATTCCTGAGAAGTTAGATATTACAATATTCAATAAGAATAGTATGTTAGGTCTTCTGGTGATAAATGGGCCGAGTATGTTTGGAAAAATTCTGACAATGTGGACCTGCCGACGTTGGTCCTCTCCTTCACACCTGGCCGGAAAATCGTGGATTAGTTTGGGGGATTTAATGATGACGAGTCGCCGTCTTCCTCGGCCCTTTGCCTCTCACCAATTCTCAAAGAAACAGAATCGAATGTAGAGGCTACTCCAGGAAAAAGTATATCAGAAGTCGTAAGGGACCACAAAGAACAGACGGTGATGGAGCCGATGCAGGGAAAAAGTACTCCATGGCCCTTGCCAGAGGGAAACGAATGTAGATAATAGGTATCTGATTTTTTTTTGAAAAGAGGATTTTTCGGATGAAAAGCCAAACACTATTTGAAAAAATTTGGGGCGCGCATGTGGTTCATGAAGAACCAGATGGAACCACCTTACTGTATATTGATCGGCAATTGGTACATGAAGTGACGTCCCCTCAAGCTTTTGAGGGACTTCGTTTAGCCGGGCGTACGCCTCGACGACCCCGGGCGGCCCTTGCCGTTCCCGATCACAATGTTCCCACCACGGATCGAACCCAGGGTATTGCGGACCCGATGAGTGCGATACAGGTCTCCACCTTAGAAAATAATTGTAGGGAATTTGGCATTACCTATTACGGCATGGAGGACATTCGGCAAGGGATTGTCCACGTGATTGGACCGGAACAGGGCTTGACCTTACCGGGGATGACCATTGTCTGCGGTGATTCACATACTTCGACTCATGGGGCTTTTGGTGCGTTGGCCTTTGGCATTGGCACCTCAGAAGTGGAACATGTGTTGGCCACCCAATGCTTAGTTCAGAGAAAACCTCAAACCATGGAAATTCGAGTGGAAGGTACTCTGCCAGACTATTGTTCTTCCAAGGATGTCATTTTAGCGATTATTGGGCGTATTGGTATCGATGGCGGAATCGGGCAGGTGGTGGAATATACCGGGGCCGTGATCCGAGCCCTGTCAATGGAAGGCCGGATGACGCTCTGTAATATGTCGATTGAAGCGGGAGCTCGGGCCGGACTTGTGAGTCCTGATGAAACGACCATAGCCTATGTACAGGGTCGGCCCCTCAGTCCTCAAGGGGATGACTTTGAACAGGCGAAGCTGGTTTGGCGGAAACTGGGAACTGACCCAGGTGCACAATTTGACCAAAGGGTGGACCTGCGAGGAGACGAGATTCCTCCTCAAGTCACCTGGGGGACGAACCCGGGTATGGTGACGGATGTGAACGGGAAGGTCCCGGATCCTCGTTCCATCGATGATGAAAAACTCAGGTTGGCGACGGAACGAGCCTTAATATATATGGATTTACCTGCTGGAATCCCGATTTGTGATATTCAGATCGACCGAGTGTTTATCGGATCCTGCACGAACTCACGTATTGAAGATTTACGCGTAGCTGCAAGGTATGCGAAAGGGAAGCGGGTGGCACAGAGTGTGAAGGCCATGGTTGTTCCAGGTTCTGGGTTAGTGAAACAGCAAGCTGAAAGAGAGGGGCTGGATCGAATTTTTCGAGAGGCAGGGTTTGAGTGGAGAGAACCAGGCTGTAGCATGTGTTTAGCGATGAATGCCGATGTCCTGACCCCGGGGGAGCGATGTGCTTCAACCAGTAACCGAAATTTCGAGGGCCGACAGGGCAAGGGTGGACGGACTCACCTGGTTTCTCCCGCTATGGCCATTGCCGCCGCTGTGGAGGGGCATTTTGTCGATATTCGTGACTGGAAGGCCTGATTCAATCCTTTGATTATTTTAGAGGACTATAGCTATTTACATACTTTTAAAAAACACATGGCCAGGAAAGTTGTCTGGTTTATGAATTTTGAAAATACCTGTAAGGCTGAAGAAAATAGTGGAATTTTGAAAAACTGGAGACTGCCATGCAAGCCTTTACGACTTTGACGGGGACGGTTGCTCCGTTAAAACGTGACAATGTTGATACCGATCAAATTATTCCTAAGCAATATTTGAAAACTATTCATCGGACGGGGCTCAAGGAGGGGTTATTTGCCGACTGGCGTTGCCGGACAGATGGGTCACTGGACCCCGATTTTTTTACCAACCAATCCCGCTATCAAACTGCTCCGATACTACTGACTCGTGAAAATTTCGGGTGTGGATCCTCAAGAGAGCATGCGCCATGGGCCATGCTAGACTATGGCATTCGCTGTATTCTGGCACCAAGCTTTGCGGATATTTTCTATAATAATTGTTTCCAAAATGGCATCCTTCCCGTGGTATTAACCACAGAAGAAATCGAAACCCTCTTCGATCGCGTGGCCGAACAGGGTGTCTACCAAGTGACTGTTGACCTGGCTCAACAAGTGGTCATTGTTCCGGAGGGAAAGCGGTATTCTTTCACGGTTGATCCGTTCCGTAAAGATTGTTTGTTGAAAGGATTAGATGGCATTGCCCTCACCCTCCAACATGAGTCTGCAATTTCAGCGTATGAAGCACGTCGGGTGAAGGAGGCCCCATGGTTATTTCAGGATCTCTCTTCCTGAGTGCCAGTATGACGTCTGAGACTTGGTCCGTCGGCTCGATTGTTTAAAGCAGGGCGATTCTCTCGACTCCTCATCTCGGTGTTCCTTTCAATAATCCTAGTTACTGCCTCATCAATCTGTCGATGGTGTGGTGGACATTCCTTCGATTCCAAGGGATGATAACCTTCCACACTTCCCAAATAGAATCTGAGGTGTTCTGGGTGAATTCTAGAAAAGTTTCTCGCGAAAACTCTGTCGGTATTTTCCTTATGACGTATGAGTGAAGACCACGTCCTTCGAGACGTTCTCATTATTTTTTCGATCTCAGTGGGGGTTGTTTTTGTCTTTCAAAAACTTCGCCTTCCTGCTATTGCGGGCTTTTTATTTGCTGGGACTTTGGTAGGGCCTCATGGCCTGAACCTTATTTCTGATCAGGATCAAGTCGAAACTCTCGCTGAAATTGGTGTGGTGCTCTTGCTATTTACGGTTGGCTTGGAAACCTCCCTATCTCGAATGCGTGCATCCCGTCGTTTGTTATGGGTGGGTGGTCCTTTGCAAATCCTTAGCATGCTCAGTGTGATGATGATCGTGGGCTTGGCAATGAATCGGTCGTGGGAAGAATCCGTCTTTTGGGGATTGTTGTTGTCTCTGAGTAGTACAGCGATTGTGCTAAAAATTCTTGGTGATCGTGGAGAGATTGATGCACCCCATGGGCAGGCTACGATGGCCATTTTAATTTTTCAAGATTTAGCGGTTGTGCCCATGATTTTGATGGCACCAATTTTGGGAGCCGGAACTCAAAGTGAACCCGGCGCCATCCTGGAAACCCTCGCGAAGTCTATTATTGTCGTGGTGTTAATTGTCCTGTCGGCACGCGTGCTGGTGCCAAAAGCTCTGCACCACATTGTTGGGACGAGAAGCCGGGAGTTGTTTCTTTTGACCATTATTGTCTTGGGGCTAGGAACGGCTTGGTTAACATCCCTCGCAGGATTGTCGCTGGCATTGGGAGCGTTTATTGCAGGGCTGGTGATTTCTGAGTCCGAATATAGCTCTCAGGCTCTGGCTGTAGTGATCCCCTTTCGGGATAGTTTCAATAGTCTGTTCTTTGTCTCAGTGGGAATGTTAATGAACCCGGCCGTCATTCTGGAATTTCCTATTCTCGTTTTTGGATTTTTAATCCTTGTCGTGTTGGGAAAATTCCTGACTGGTACAGGTGCTGTCTTCTTAGCTGGGGCTCCCATTCGTTCGGCCATGTTAACGGGAGTGGGATTGGCGCAGGTTGGGGAATTTGCCTTTATCCTTGCACAGGTTGGTCAACAAGAGGGCTTATTAAATGTTCAGGCCTATAATATTTTCCTCGCCGTGTCAGTTCTATCGATGATGATCACGCCCTTTCTTATTCAATGGGCTCCTCAATTGGCCAAACGAGGCGAAGCTCTGGACCGCTTAAACCGTTGGTTGCCTCGCCGTCTGGGAATTCCTGATCAGGGGCATCAGATCAAAATGAATGATCATGTGATCATTGTAGGGTATGGGTTAAATGGCCGAAATCTTGCTCGAGTGTTAGGTGAGATGGAAATTCCTTACGTGGTATTAGACGTCAATGCTGACCTGGTCAGAACTTCTGGAAAAGGCGGTGGCCCAATTATTTATGGGGATGCCACGAACCCGAGTGTGTTGATTCAAACACGGGTTATGTTTGCCCGAGTGCTCGTGGTGGCCACTTCAGATCCCTTTGGGGCACGACGAATTGTCCAGCAAGCCCGACATCTCAATCCCACTCTTCACATTGTAGTGCGAACCCGATACCTGAAGGAGTTGCAGGATCTACTTGATCTGGGCGCCAATGAGGTGGTTCCCGAAGAATTTGAAACCTCCATAGAAATTTTTACCCTAGTGCTTCAAACGTATCATATGTCTAAAGCGATCGTTCAGGAGAAGGTGGAACAAATTCGTAGAGAAGGATACCTCCTGCTTCGGCGGGGAGAATTGCCTGAAATGGCTCACCACCTCCGTTCTGGAGCATTGGTTGATGTGGAGGTGGAAATTTGCCGGATCGAAGATGATTCCCACTTGCTGGGAAAAACCTTGTCACAATTGAAAATCCATGAACGGACGGGGACCTCAATCATTGCCTTTACTCGGAATGGGATAACCGAATCGTATCCTTCAAAAGATACCGTATTGAGGCTAGGAGATGTGTTGGTACTTCTAGGAACACGAGAACAAATTCGTAAAGCCATTGCCTTACTGGTGGATACCCAAACGTTCCAACCATGATGCCACTTTTGCTAGACCAGAGTTAGGATACCTTTTCGCTCACCCGAACAAAGTGATTGGTTCGTTGAAACACAGAAATGTTCTTGAGAGATTCCTTCTCTGATTGATATGGCTTTACCAATTTTCATAATAATAAAGAACCCAGGACTAGGAAAGTCGTAGGGTTCATGAAATTTGAGAATAGTTAGAGGCTGAAACATCAAGAAGCTAAGGAAGCGTT
>JAZFZJ010000320.1:0-3941 GCA_036443915.1 Nitrospirales bacterium | reverse complement strand
TATTGATAACCAACACCCCTTGGGGCCGAAGGACGCGATAGGCGGAGGCAAGCATGGCCTTCACGTTGGGGAATCCGTCTGTCATCCCAGGATCATCCAAGTGGTGAATGACTTGATTGCACATGATCCCATCGAAGAAATCGTCAGGATAGGGGAGATTGAGCAGACTGCCGTGGTCAAGCTTGGCGTGAGAGTCATTGCCGAATTTGCTTTGAGCCTGCGCTAACATCCCTTCATTAATTTCAATTCCATGACAGATTCCGACCTTGTCATGAATGGCTTGAAGATAATTCCCTGTACCACACCCGGCGTCTAGGATGATTTGTTCATGTAAGGGACAAGTATTGGTGGCAGCGAAACAACCCAAAATGACTTCTAGTCCGATCGGCTGCCTTGTTGTGTCATAGGAGTGCGAAGTGACGGAATAATTTTCGTACTCGGTAAGGGTATTGAGTGTCTCTGAATCGAGTGGCTTCATCCTATTCCTTTTCCCTTATCGTGGAAGCTCTGCCCAAACCTTTTGATAATCTTCAAAAGAATCTACCTCCATCCAGCCTTTGTTAGGAATGATGCCAGGTCGCTGGAACAGGACTTTCAATTTCGAAGCATTGTGCATGGTCATTCCTTGATGAGTGATGAAACGGGTACACCCTGACAAACGGGATCGTATGAGGGAAACTCACCCACTTCTTCCGCCAGAACCCTACAGGGTCATTTTCGAGAATACCGGCTCCCTAACTTCCGGGAGCCCATGATGTCTAGTGGAAAAACACGGGCGGGGGGGAACTCTTCGATGCCAGCACTTGACATTGCGTCAGCAGATGAAGAACTAAAGCCTCCCTTTTGATCCCAATCGAATGTACTACTTTTCTGCCCCGTAATCAACAAATCGGGCGTACGTTAGATTTTCAAAGGTCTTGGCATCCAAATCACAGTCGATCGTTATGAAAGAATACAAACATAAATAATTGAAAACATTGCAAAATATCTGTCTTATTGTATTGCACAAGTGAAAGGGTATGACCGAACTGCTCTTCCCTCGTGAGAGTCGTGGATGGCAGGAAGAAGGGAAATAGTTACCGCTCTGGCGAATGGGAGCCACCTCTGTTGGGGCGGGGAGGAGGGCTTTTCTGGTGCTGAATAATCAGTTCATCGACAACGTTTCCGCAGTTCATGCAACGGCAAGCCACAGTCATGAGCGGCTCACAGGTTCCACCCAAGTCAACGAATTCTTCTCTTACCAAGTACCCTCCGCACCGGACGCAGGCATTCCGTTGACTGACCATGCTCCATTCGGGATTTGAGTTAAATTCCATTCCCCGCTCATTCCTTTATCTTCAAAAAGAAATGTAACCTCGTCTACATTCGCCCAAGGATCCTCTTTTACCCCTGTCCAACGAAGTACACTCCCCCTAGCCAACCAGAAATTAGGAAGCTTGGCATCCCTAGACCCGCAAGAGTGACCTGTTAAGGTATGTATCCTGTCGGGGATTGTGCCCTTGAATACCCACCTTTAATCAATAAATGAAGAGGAATAATTCAAACAGATACCAAGGTCTCCCTCGGCTGTCAACCAGCTATATGTCCATGCGCGGTTAGTTGTCTGGAATCCTTACAGACCCGATATCCTTTACCCACTCATTAACGATTTCTGGATGGTTCGCCACCCACTTTCTAGCCACCTCAACAGGATCTCGTTTTTCCACCACCATTTGAGCAATCCACTTGCCCACCATATCAGAAGAGAGGGCCACCTGATTGAAAAACTGTGTGACCTTGGGCGTACGGGCGGTGAGGGATTGGGAATACGCAATATACACACTGGCATCTGGCCACGCACAGGTAATGCGGCTCTTTTCGTACCAATCGAGGTCATCTTTTGGTTGGTACATTTTCCAGCAGCCATTGTGTTTATAGAGGGGGTCGTCTTTCTTGCTTTCCATGGCAAACCCGTCGAAAGGAGGCTCTTCAAGCCTCACCAAGTCGTACTTGGTGTGAATCCATTCGGGGGTCCAGGAGTAAAAGAGAATCGGTTTCTTTCTTGAATACGCCGTCTTCAGGTTGGCCTGGAACACCGCGACCGGTACTTCCATGGATTCAAAGAACTGTCCGTAGCCATAACTTTTTGCCTTCACATTCTCCACATTGGTAGATGCCCATCCAGGTGCACCGGCCCAAAACTCCCCTTTACCGTTTCCATCGACGTCGAACAATTTGGCAATCTCAGGACTGGAGAGGTCTGTGACGGCCTTCAGCCCGTACTGGTCCTGAACATACTGGGGAATGAACAACCCCTGGCCCCCATGGTAAGGGTTCAGGTTGACCATGACCGTTTCCCGTGAACCCGGCGCAATGTATTGGTTCCACTGCCCGGCTTGGTTCGGCATCCAGAAATCCGGGTGAACATCGATGCGACCATCCCCCTTGTCCATGGCCTTGAGAATCACAGGTTGATCAGCCAGAACCAGTTCCACCTCGATGCCCAATTTGGTTTCAAGTATAGTTTTGAGAACGTGGGCAATCGCCAGTCCACCATCCCAGGTCAATTCACCAATGACGACCCTTTCCTTTGTGATGGGATCGGTGCATGTGAGGGTGCTAACGGCCAAGAGGAGTATGAGCAAAGAAGAGAGTTTCTTCAGACCACTCCTCTTCAACGTTGAAAGGCTGATCAACTTCTTTGTGATCCTTTCTCTGATCCTTGCACAATACGATCGAGGACCATGGCCAGGAGAGCGATGGCGACGCCGGCCAAAATGCCGTTTCCGGCTTCCACATGCTGAAGGGCGAACAACACGTCGTATCCCAACCCACCTGCCCCGATCAAGGCGGCCACAACCACCATTGACAGGCTCATCATAATGGACTGGTTGATCCCGGTCATGATGGAAGGAATGGCCAGGGGAATCTCCACCTTAAACAGGAGCTGGCGAGGGCTGGCGCCGAACGCTATCGCGGCTTCGCGAATCGAGTCAGGAACCTGCATGATCCCTAAGGCTGTCAACCGGATCAAGGGCGGCATGGCAAACACAATCGTTGCCAGAATCCCCGGCGGTTTCCCTATGGAGAAAAAGGCGACGGCCGGGATCAGGTAGACAAAGCTGGGGATGGTTTGCATCATATCCAAAATGGGCCGAAGAATGGCATAGAGCCGTTTATTTTTGGCACACCAAATTCCCAATGGTGCACCCAACACAATGCAGAGACACATGGCTGCACCAACCAATGAAAAGGTGCTCATGGCTTTTTCCCAAAAGCCGAATAGTCCGACATAGAGAAGGGCTAGTCCACTAAACAGCGACACGGTTGGCCCAGCCATGCGCCAGGCCAGCAGCATGATAAGAAGAAAGGTCACAGGCCATGGAGTCCCCACGAAAAGGAGGTCCAGAAAGTTCAGAACGGCACGGATTCCAAATGTGATCGAGTCAAAAAACGTCTCCAGGTGTATGACCATCCAGTCCACCATATTGTCCATTGCCCCTGCCGTTTCGAGTTTAATGAAACGGGTTGTGGGGAATTTCTCAAGAAATTCTACGACTTGGGGCGCACTAAAACGGTAAGCCGTCAGCGGATAGATGATGGTCAGGAGACCCAGACCTGCGAGTCCCGCTTTCCAACTGATTCCCGTTGGAATATTACGATGGCTTTTCCAGCGCATGAAAGCCCGCAGGTATGCCCAGTTGGCCACCAGGCCCGTCACTGCACGGAAAGCGATGAGGAAGAGAAGACCGAGGAAAAGAGCGGTGCCACCACGGCTTGTTGTGACCATGACTCCATGACCTGAAGACCAAAGAGCTCGGACGATCAGGATCAACCCAATCACATCTCCCAAGGCGGCAAACCAAAACACTATCCAGAGGTTCCGAGTTGTAGCCCAGAGGGGACCGCCGAATGCCGCCGCCCAGTTGAGACGGACCCCAGCAAAACTCTGTTGGGAAATT
>JAZFZJ010000319.1:0-3335 GCA_036443915.1 Nitrospirales bacterium | reverse complement strand
GGAGGGGCGACCCCCAAACAATATCTTACCCTTGGTGGCCTTCCCCTTCTCGTGTTCTCCCTCAGAGTCCTCCAACGAATCGAGGCGATTCGTGAAATCATTCTTTCCGTGCCGGAATCAGATCAAGGGTATTGCTGGCGCGAAATTGTGAGTCCCTTTGGTCTGGAAAAAGTCACGCAGATTGTCGCAGGAGGGGAACGTCGGCAGGATTCCGTCAGGAATGGGGTACTGGCTTTACCCGATTCCTCAGATCTGGTATTGATCCATGATGGGGTCCGCCCCTTCATTGATGATCGAATGGTGGTAGAGGTGATCGGCTGTGCCCAACATACAGGAGCGGCCGTCGTTGCCATGCCCGTTCATGATACGGTGAAGCGGGTAGATGATCATGGAATTATCCAAGAGACCTTAAAACGAGAAGAGTTGTGGCAAATTCAAACTCCCCAGGTTTTTCGGTACGATTGGTTGGTTCAGGCACACCGTCAGGCTCAACAAGAGCAATGGAACGTCACAGATGATGCGGCGCTTATCGAACGAATGGGGTATCCCGTTTCAGTTGTGGAAGGCACTTGTTTTAATATAAAAATTACGAAGCCTGAAGATCTGGCATTTGGTGAGGCGATTTTGAATGTAGTGGAACGTCAAGTGTGAAAGTTTTGAGACTGCTTGTTGGTCTTTGTCATGCATGGTCCGCAATAAACGTGTCTGAATTATGAAAGTTGGGCAAGGCTATGACATTCACCCCTTACGAGAGGGACTCCCCTTGATTCTAGGGGGTGTCACCATCCCACATTCTCATGGATTAGATGGCCACTCCGATGCTGATGCCTTAACTCATGCGGTCTGTGATGCCATACTTGGAGCGTTGGGAGAAGGGGATTTGGGGACACGCTATCCCAGCCATAATCCTGAATACAAAAATCTCTCAAGTTTGCTCATGTTGCGCAGTGTGGCCAATACTCTGTCTGAAAAGGGATTCAGCTTACTGAATCTGGATACGGTGGTTATGGCGCAGGCGCCAAAGTTAGCACCTTATGTTAAGGCGATGAAAGACAGTCTGGCCAAGGTTCTTGATGTGGAGCCACACCAGGTCAATGTCAAAGTGAAAAGTGGTGAAGGTATTGGGATGATTGGTCGAGCTGAAGGTATTGCGGTGCAAGCGATTTGTCTCATTGATTCGGCCCGTATATCCTCTGAGGGGTAGACTGAAAGTCTTGCTGCAGTCTTACCGGTTTTTGCTAGCAAAGGCCTTTTTGCCTTGTGGGAAGAGAATACGTCAAGCTCTTGAGTGGAAACGATGTTCTGAGAGTTCTAGCTCACTATGTTTAAGTCCATTGCACGAGATTTACAGGCTGTGTTTGAGCGAGACCCAGCAGCCACAAGTCGTATAGAAGTCTTTCTTACCTACTCGGGTTTCCATGCGTTAATGGTGTATCGAATTGCCCACTGGCTGTTGGTACACCAAGTCCCACTTTTTCCCAGAATAATTTCCCAACTTGCCCGATGGCTTACAGGTGTAGAAATCCACCCAGGGGCTATAATCGGTACAGGATTTTTTATCGATCATGGGATGGGGGTGGTGATTGGGGAAACGACAGAGATTGGCGATTATGTCACATTGTTTCAAGGCGTGACCTTGGGGGGCACAGGAAAAGACCGCGGAAAACGCCATCCGACCTTAGGTAATCATGTGGTGGTAGGGGCAGGAGCAAAAGTGTTGGGTGGAATTTCTATCGGAGACAATGTGAAAATTGGGGCGAATGCTGTCGTGCTTCGATCAGTGCCCCCTGAGTCCACGGTTGTGGGAAATCCTGGCCGTGTCGTCAAGCGTGCTGGAGAACGTCTTCCTGAAGCCACGATGGATCACACCAATATCCCTGACCCTATTGCGGAACGATTTGAGGCCATGGAGCAGGAACTGATCGCTCTGAGGAAACAGGTCGAACAATCGGAAAAGCCGATGTAAGATATAAGATAGTTGTTACACAAGGTATCCATATTGTTTTAAGCGATGAGTTCTTTTAGACTGAATACCATCGCTTCATGGCATTCAGTCTCAATGTAATTGTGGAGGGGCACTAGTGAGCGGAAATAACGTCATCACACCACGGGTTAAGGAAATTTTAAAAAATTATGAGGGGAATTCTCCCGGGATTCTTTCAAATCTAGCCTGCTTACTCATGAGTGGACGATTAGCGGGTACGGGACGGTTAGTCATTCTTCCAGTCGATCAGGGGTTTGAACATGGTCCCGCCAGAAGTTTTGCTCCGAATCCCCTCGGGTATGATCCGCACTACCACTTTCAACTGGGCATTGATGCAGGATGTAATGCCTATGCGGCTCCCCTTGGATTTTTAGAGGCGGGGGCGGCGGAATTCGCGGGCCAAATCCCACTTATTTTGAAATTAAATAATAACGATTCACTTCATGAAGGTGCGGACCCCAACTCGGCCATCACTGGAAGTGTCCAAGATGCCATGCGATTAGGTTGTTGCGCCGTGGGCTATACGATTTATCCAGGCTCGGCTCATAGCCAGGAAATGTATCAGCATTTACGAGAGATTGCTCAAGAAGCCAAATCTGTGGGATTGGCGGTTGTGGTCTGGTCGTATCCCCGCGGCGAGGGATTAAGCAAGGACGGGGAGACAGCTATTGATGTTGTGGCCTATGCGGCCCAAATAGCGGCTCAACTTGGGGCGCATATCATTAAGGTCAAAGTCCCTTCACCTCACCTGGAACAAGCGGCGGCGAAAAAAGTGTATGAATCCGAAAAGATTCCCATCAGTACTCCAGCGGAAAGAATTCGTCATGTGGTGCAAAGTACATTTGATGGACGCAGGATCGTTATTTTTTCTGGCGGAGCCAAAGGGGAAGATAAAAAAATATTTGATGAGGCGCGTGCGATACGAGATGGGGGCGGCTTTGGATCGATTATTGGGCGAAATTCTTTTCAACGGCAAAGACCTCAAGCCCTTGAATTTCTCAACACCGTCATGAAAATCTATTCAGGCGAACTCATATAAGAACAAATACTTAATAGCACTATATAACCCAGGCCTTGAATCCAAGTCCCTCTCAATCCCACATGTTTTTTTAACGATAGGTCGGTGAGTGGGTGGATTAGGGGTATAAGCCCCGGGATTGATGAGCCAGGGCTACTTCACCAATTCCTGCCATCAAAGCGGCTGTTCGCAGCGTGAGTTTTTTCTCCTCGGCTTACTTAAATATACCGTAAAAAGCTGAAGTAATGATGTCTCGTAGTCGGTTGTTGATGTCCGTTTCCCTCCATGAAAATCTCTGGGCATCCTGAACCCATTCAAAATAAGAAACGATCA
>JAZFZJ010000318.1:0-3502 GCA_036443915.1 Nitrospirales bacterium | reverse complement strand
TAACGTGGACCTTCGACGCGGAACCGTTTCAAAAGAAAGGCCGTATAGTCAAACAACTCACCCAGCCTTGCGGTATCGGAAAAGCGTGAAGAGCTTACCCTCACCACCTAATTCCAAGCATCTTTCTAGAAGAGCCTGACTCCATCACGGGGTTGGGCTTTGGTGTTTCTATAATTCCTCATGAAGGAAAGCGTGCGGCGGGTGGACACGTGTGGTGTGGTTCTTTTGGTTGAAGGTTGGCTTATTGAGACGAAAGGCATACCATATCGCTACGTATACGATAGATAAGGAGCGCACATGGCGAGTTCTTTGGTACGTTCCTGTCCAGGCAAAAAGGCCTTTTATCATTCCTATTCCCCATCAATTTCTCAACGGCGTTTTGCGCCCGCCTCGCGTATGCATTACCTTGCGCCCCAGCCAAGGTGAGCCACATATGGGCAAGCACATTATCCTTCGATACCCCCTGGCCTTTGCTATACATAAGTCCCAGATTCAACTGTGCCCGGGCCAAGCCCTGTTCAGCAGCCAATCGATACCACTTGGCCGCTTGGTGATTATCATGAGGAACGCCCAACCCCGGAGTGTAGATGTTTCCCAGCATAGCTTGGGCCTCTGCATGGCCCCCTTCTGCCAGGGGATGAAACACTCTCAGGGCCGTGTTGTAGTCACCACGGGTAAAGGCCTCAACCCCCGCCTGATAATCAGCCCAGGCAGGTGCCGCCACCACAAGAATTACCCCAACGAGAACGGACAGGTAGTGCCACGGTTTGTACATGTTGCCCCCCCCACGAGATTATTTTCTCATCTGCCGTAAGATTGTGCATGATGACTTTCCCTCTGCACAGTAAGTCGAGTGACATCTTTAAAGGGTTCAATGCCCTACCGAAAATTGAAACTACGCCCATACATACCTCCCTAGGAAGAAATCGGTGGGACAGACTCGGCTGGGTCATCTCCTTCATAAAACAGGAACAGTGGGGGGGAATTGGGCCATCATGTCAATTCAAAAAAAAGGGGGGCAGCCCCAGGCCAATCTATGATCCCTCCCCAACCTGCGATTGAGTTTCCTTCCACTGTCTCACTTCCGTATAACTTCAGACGAAGTCATTGACAATACTAGGCTGATGGTATAATCGTACCACCTGAAAACAAAGGGCGCTAAAGCCTTTCGGGATCCTCAAGGGGGGGATGGCTCCACGACCACCATAGGCTTTCCCCTTGACATCATCCTTTGACGGTCGTATAGATCGTGCACTTGTCACAATTTACTCGGTTCCTTATTAACAAATGGATTGGAGTCAGTCCCTCGTCGCCATGAGATTAGATTTATCAGAACTATGGGTTTTTGGCCTTTTGGTTGTCCTAGCGACCATTATCGGCGCAGCAACGTCGGCGATTCTCCTGAAGATTTTTGCACGCCTGGCTGAGCGTACCAAATACAAGCTGGACGACATCATCATTAAGCATATGCGCAGGCCTGTGCAGTACCTGCTGCCGGTCTTATTGGTGTATTCCCTTCTCGGTATCGCAACCCTACCTATTGATCAAGAAGAAACCATTAGCGGAATTTTAAAAGTCCTGACCGTCATGCTCCTCGCCTGGCTAGCGACCTGTGCTGTGCGGGTTGTCGAAGAGGGGGTACTGCGGCATTTTGACGCCAGCGTCAAAGACAATCTGACCGCGCGCAGGGTGCATACCCAAATTAAACTTTTTCGGCAGGTGGTTCTCTTGATTATTTTGATAATCACCGCATCCGTGATCCTGATGATGTTTGACCAATTGCGCGTCATCGGTGTGAGTTTGCTGGCCTCGGCCGGGATTGCCGGTATGATTTTAGGCTTTTCTGCCCAAAAAGTTCTCGGCAACCTGTTGGCTGGCATCCAGATTGCCATAACGCAACCGATTCGCCTTGGGGATGTGTTAATTGTCGAGAATGAGTGGGGCTGGGTCGAAGAGATCACACTCACGTATGTGGTGGTCAAAATCTGGGATTTGCGCCGTTTGGTTATTCCGATTAGCCATTTCCTTGAAAAACCGTTCCAGAACTGGACCCGCAAGTCTGCGGACATTCTCGGAACCGTGTTCATTTATGCCGATTATACGATTCCGATTGATAAGCTCCGTGAAGAACTCACCCGGATTTTACAGTCCACCGACCTCTGGGATGGGAAGGTCAATGGCCTGCAGGTGACCGATGCTAAGGAGCATACGTTGGAGTTGCGGGCGCTGATGAGCGCAGCAGATTCGCCCAAGGCTTGGGATTTGCGCTGCCTGGTGCGGGAGAAACTCGTGACATTTGTACAGGAACACTACCCCCAATGTCTGCCAAAATTCCGGACGGAATTGAAGCAGCACTAAATCCAAATGGCTATTCCCCATGCAAACATATCCTCCAAGATCCCCCCTCTTCTCCTTCCCTTTCTGGCAAAACAGGATCAGAATCGTTTCCGCAACCATCTCATTATCCTCTCTCGAAAAGGGGTTCTGTCGCAAATACTTCACTAAGACAAAGAGCTTTCGATTGATGATTGACTTTACGCGGCGAGCGCATAGAACTGTTCGGCGGGAGATGGCTTGTCTCCTACTCGTGTTTTCATCTGCCCTTTCTTAATCATCGCCACCATGAAGCAACAGGCTGGCCCCATCCGAGCAAAATGAGCCGGTCAGCCCCCCTCGCAAGATGAACTCCCGCATTTCAGACGGCGGAGACTGTTGCTTGCCCCCAGGCGACGGCGTTGCTACTTTCTTGTTTGACGAAAAAGGCCGTTTGAAATTCCTATTCCCGAATGGAGTAGCATGGTCCCACTTTAGGGGAAACATATCAGGTTGGTTTAGGGATGAACCTTCTAGGCCGGAACTGGATGGGGAGGTTTTTGTGTGTGGCCAGAGTGCGGTTAGCCGAATTGCCTTTACCCTGATGATGAGGTTCCTTTTGGTGTGGAGTATCGGGGATCGGGAAGGGGAGAGACAAGTGGGAGGGGAGTGCTGAGGTTTTGAGGTAACTCCTAGAGAAACAGTGGGCTTTGAGTTTTTTGACCATACGGGCTTTAGCCGCAAGAGAACGGATAGCTAAAAAAAAATGACCTCCGCACAGATCGAGAAAGCCCAGCGGCTGGCCCGCGAATGGAAACCAACAATTAGCCAAAAATGAATATTTGATAGGTAAGATAAATGAAGAACGTCCTTTTTATCTTCTTCCTGCCTTTATGGGTTTTTCTTTTTTCAACCAACGTCACCGCTTCTGACTTCCAAGCCAAAGTCATTCACATTGCCGATGGCGATACCATCACGGTTCTGAAGGACACCAATGAACAAATCAAGATCCGGTTCATGCTGTGCCTTTTATCATGTCCTTGAGTCGTGATTCAGCGAGCTGAAAGGCTGCCCAATTATCACGTTCAAAGGCTGTGTCAGCCTCTTCCAGTAAATTGATCAGGGGTTTGAACCGTGGGTCGGACTGTTCAATCCCTGTAGTCAGATCGGCCAATTCCTGCCACGATGC
>JAZFZJ010000317.1:0-2432 GCA_036443915.1 Nitrospirales bacterium | reverse complement strand
GAAGGGTATTGTCAACTTAACGAAGAACCGACTCTGTACACACAATTCGTCTCGACAAAATCCATTGATTTGTCAGGGATTAGGGTGGTCGCACCACGCCTTGATGGAGCCAAATTTGGCTTAAGTTGACAATACTCCTGGGATGGCTCAACCCCCTAACCATGAAAAAAGTGACCTGCCCATGAAAGCCTGGATAGTTCTTTCTATCGCATTACTCAATCTTATTGGCTGTTCATCTGTCCCAAAAACTTTCTCACCACAACAGCCAATTTCACCTATCACCTTTACTCATCAAGATTTTCACCAAACCCTTGAACAGCATGTTAATAACGGTGTAGTGAATTATCGAACGTTGGCTTCTGATCCATCTTTCTACACGTATCTCAATGATCTCAAGCACATCGCCCCTCAACAACTTCCCACACCCAATCATCGGCTGGCTTTTTGGATTAATGCCTATAATGCCTTTGCCCTACAAGGCATTATCGATGGCTACTCTCCAGCAACCTTCTCTGGACGCTACACATATTTTGTTGCCCAGGACTTTATCGTTGGGGATGAGCCCATCAATTTGTACGATCTGGAACGCAAGATCTTGATCCCGGCTTTTCGGGAACCCCGTATTCATTTTTCAATAGTTTGTGCGTCACATTCCTGTCCTAAACTCCAATCGTGGGCGTATACGCCAGAGAAAATCGACCAGCAGCTTACCTTCAGCGCCAGACAATTCATCAACGATCCGTCCCGCAACCATTTCGACCAGCAGCAAAAAATCGCCTATCTTTCTCAAATATTCGATTGGTTTCAGGAAGACTTTATCAATCATTCCGGCTCTCTACTCCACTACATAGCGCAATTCGTGACTGACCAGCACCTCGCACAAGACCTTCGCAACAACCCGTACACCATCCAATTCCTCAAATATGATTGGAGATTAAACGGCATTCCTCCACCACCACAGAACTAATCCTAAACCAGTGTTACTCCAATTATTTTCTCATTTTTCGCGTCAGATTTTTTTCACTCTCTCTATTCAAAAAATTTAATTTTTAGATGTAACGCCTAGCCAGAATAAGGGACTTACACCCTAAGAAACAGGTTAACTTGGGGCTTTCCCCTATCAGGAAACGGGGAAGCCGATAACCATTTACTGATTTATCCATTATGAGGAGGCCGTCAACATGTCACAAAAATCACTTCTACTGGGCGCAGCTCTTTCAGGATTACTTATTGCCTCGGGCTGCGCACACTCCGGTAACTCTATGCCAGCCGGAGAAATGGCCAAGGGCCAATGTCATGGGGTCAATGACTGCAAAGGCAAGGGTGAATGTAAAACTGCAACCAATTCATGTGAAGGGAAAAACGACTGCAAGGGCAAGAGTTGGGCTAGCATGAGCCAAGCCGATTGTGACACCAAAGATGGAACCTACGTGGCCAAAGCCAACTAAACATTTTATACTTGGGCCATGCTGATGCCGCAACCAAGCATAGGGGTGGGACTCCGTCCCACCCACTATCCGTACCTCGAGCCACGTTCTCAAACGAGCGTCACCTGGTTCGAAGCGGTTAGTGAAAATTATATGGACACGAAAGGGCGTCGCTCGACATGTTGGAGCTGATCCGAAAGGATTACCCCGTCGCCTTGCATGGCGTTTCTCTTTCTATTGCTTCAACCGAAGGGCTTCGGCAATATTATTTACCCAATCTTCGCGACTTGGTTGAGCGGATTCATCCCTTCATCGTCTCGGATCATCTCTGCTGGACGGGGCTACAGCAACGAAACTTACACGATCTCCTCCCCATTCCGTTTACGTACGAGGCCTTAAATCTCATCGTCGACCACGTTGATCAGGTGCAAACGTGTTTGGGTCGTCAGATCCTTTTGGAAAATGTCTCGACTTACTTGCGCGTCCCCGAAGCCGATGGGGCTGAATGGAATTTTTTGAACGAGTTAGCCAATCGTTCGGGTTGCGGGCTACTCTTGGACCTTAACAATTTGTACGTCAATGCCAAAAATCACCAGTTTGATCCCTATATTTTCCTGGAAGCCATACCCACGCATGTAATCGGACAAATTCATTTAGCAGGCTACACGGACATGGGCACCCATCTCTTTGATACTCATTCCAAGCCAGTGTACCCCGAGGTTTGGGATCTGTTCTCCTCACTCATCGCCCGTGCCCCTGAGGTCCCCGTGTTGATTGAGTGGGATGAAGATATTCCTGAATTTTCACAACTAGAAGAAGAAGCTCGTAAAGCGACTCATATTTGGACGTACCACCATGGCCAAACTCACACTCAGCCAGTTTCAACACCTATTTTCTCAAGCTTCTCTTAGATCTGAAGAAACTCCTATTGACTCTGTACTCCAGGGCGGAATAATTCCGGGCGGGTCTCTGACCTCAGATACTGCCCTGGAGGTCTATCGAACC
>JAZFZJ010000316.1:0-2908 GCA_036443915.1 Nitrospirales bacterium | reverse complement strand
GCTTCACATAGCGTTCGCCTTGATAACGCTGAACATGTCGGCGAAAGGTGTGCATGGGTAAATGATCGGTGACTTGTGAAAAAATGAGTTGCCCCTCGTGCATGATGTGCTCCCCCAATATCGGAGTGTGCCGCAGAACAGCATTTTTCACAATTGAAATCGGTAACACCCATTAGTTCGTGATTTCCTTTCTTAGAACAGGGAGTTATCGTGGGCGTTGGTCACTTTTACCGGACAGTAGTGATCTAGTATACCGAATTACGTCATGGAATCAACTCACAGTCTGGTGCCCCGCGGCTGAAATGATTGCGAATTTGATTCAATGCCGGTAAGCTCATGCGTTGTGCCTGGATTGACAGATAATTTTTGGGGTTATTAACGTCAATCACCTTGTTATTATTGGATTTCTCTCCATTTCTGCCCAAACATGAATAGCAAGAAATTGATGGCCTTGGGAATAAGTCTCGCACCTGTTTCTCTTATAGGAACGATTTATCAAAGTTTTGCGTCATATGCCGTTCACCACGGTTTCCTTAGGTTCCCCTGGTATTGTCCCAAACGTTCATCGACTCAAGAATCTCGAAACACCCGTTCCTACTTTCCTTCTTTACTTGCCCCACCTTTACATTCCTATAGCGGTCTCTCCGCGCCATCTTTTTCTTATTGCCGTCCTTCAAATCTCCACCGACCACCAATTTTGACCAGATCTTTCCCCAATAATGAAATACGGTGTGGGTTTCCCGCTAAATTTGCCATTGGTATAGATTAAAATAAGCCTAATTGACAGAAACCCTCCGCCTTGAGGGAACGAGAGCCATGATTTTTCTTAAAGTAAAATTGCTCGCCAGCTACCCCCTAACAAACCGAAAAATATGTTTCTTCTCGGAAGTCCCTGCTTTACTGGTGTGTTTTACTCTGGCCTGCCTGAGCTGTCTATGCCTCATTCCCTTTGGTTGGGCACAAGTCACTCCTGGCCAGGGAGAAGAGATTGAAACTCTGGACGTCATTGAGGTAACAGGTGCTGCCGTCGTACATGCCCCCCGAGAATTTTCTTTCCCCCTGCCCGAATTCCTCCCTCTGCTGCAACCGACGGCGACCCCACTGCTTGCTTTTCCAGATATTCGGGTTAACAAACCTAGGGAGCAAAACACCCAAACCCTTCTAGACCCGACTGCCAAGACCCATGGGATTTACACACCAGTCGCCCCGTTGAAAACAGACCATCCACCATATCCCCGAAGGGCCAGAAATCAGGGATGGGAGGGTAAGGTCATTCTCCAGTTACATATCGATCCTCAGGGCAAGGTCGAAAGCGCCAATGTCCAGCAAAGCTCGGGATATACGTTGTTAGACGCCAGTGCGTTACAGACCGTACAGGAGTGGGCCTTTGCACCCGCGAAAAATGGGGAATTTCCCATTGCATCTACCGTCAACATTCCCATTAAATTTGACCTAACTCAATAAGTTTGAAAGAATTTCCTATATAAGGTTACAGACAAAACATGCGTCGTCTATGGAACAGGACCCACATGCTTACCCTTGTGGTGTTTTTCATCCTGACCATGGTCTCTTATCCCTCCAGTTACGGCGGGGAAGCCCAAGGTTTGCTAGCCCAAGGCTATGCCTCGTATCAAAATAACCAATGGACCGCAGCTATCGGCCCACTCGAACGTGCCGTTCAGCTCTATCCTGGCTATGCGGAAGCCCATCACCTCCTGGGCTTGGTCTTGACCCATTTGGGAAAAGATGATCAGGCCATCACCGCCCTCAAACGATCGATTGAAGCCTATCCTCAATTTTCCCAAGCCTACTTGGACCTAGGCTTGGTTTATCAAAAACAAGCGAAATACGAACTAGCCGAACGGGCGTTTCGTCAAGCCCTCATGGCCTATCCCACCTTTTTTGAAAGTCGGGTCGCGCTGGCATCCCTTTACGACCAGCGACAAAAACCTCAGGCGGCCATTAAGGCGCACCAAGCCGTGCTAAAATTAGATTCACATAATGAGGCCTCACTGTATGGAATGGCCTATTGGCTGGCGCACGAAAAGAAGGTCCAGTCAGCCCAACGATATGTTGAGCAACTCACCTCCCAAAACCCTCATCATCTCAACGGGTGGTTGCTGGCTGGATTATTGGCTCAACAATCCGATCAAGTTGAAAAGGCCATCCAGGCATATCAACAAGCTGCAACGCTGAATAAGACTCTGCCTGACCCTTACTTCAACCTTGGGATCCTCTACCAACAACAAGAACACTATGCGCGTGCGGCGGAAGCCTTTGAACGGGTCACCCGCCTGGATGCCAAGAATCCCGTGGCACATGTCAATTTGGGAGTGACTTATGCCGCCCTTTCCAAAGTGCAACAAGCCGAAAAAGAATATCGAACCGCCTTACAATTAAACCCTCAATTATCCGAAGCGCACTATAATTTAGGACTTCTTTACGAATTTCATCACAATGCTCCCGAAACAGCTCTCAAGCATTACCAGGAATATATCAACCTCGGTGGTAAGGATGAACGGATCATCAAACTCCTTGAACGAGTGAAATCGTGACATCAACCTTTTCCTACGATTCTTCGGAAAACCAAATCTTTTTACTGAGCGCCTTGGGGAGCCTCCTCATTCATGGAGCACTCATCTCACTCTTAGCCTTTCTACCTCGTACTCCTCCCATCGAAGACTCGACACCCACCATCCAGGTCAAATTAGTGGAGACTCAGCTAGAGACTCAGGACAACTCGTCTATCAAGCCACTCTCCCCTGCCCACTCTATTCCCCCTCCACCAAGTCCGACACAAACACGAAAAACCATTCAGCCATCACCTGCTGCCCCCATACAGCCGTCCCTCGCCTCACCCACCTCTCTGGCTCAGGCCCCTTCGCCCTCTCTTACACCCACACAACCA
>JAZFZJ010000315.1:0-2368 GCA_036443915.1 Nitrospirales bacterium | reverse complement strand
GCTTCTCTTTTTTTTTGATGACGGGTTAACCTCCTACAAAACTAGAAGAGATAAAGGTGCTCTTCATATGGGCAAAAAAACTTAAAACGTTTCTAAGTGATCCGCCCCTTCAACCAGATCGCCATCTAACCCACCAACAACTTGCATTAGAGCCTGCCTCCGCACGGGGTTGGGCTTTGGTGTTTCTACTATGTCCTTGTGAAGGAAAGAGTGATGCAGTGAGAGGAGTGTCGGGTGGTCCATATAGGTCTTATGAGTATGAATTGACTTTTAAGCTGAGAGGAGTACCATACGGCCACTTATACGATATATAAGGAGCACACATGGTGGTTTAGGGTAAACCTTCTTAGCCGAAAAGGGTTGAGGAGGTTTTTTATTTGTCAGGAGGTCTCTTATAGGAAAATTTTTTCTAATTTTTTTTATGGAGCTGATCTCATGATAGATGCGAACTGGGACAAGGCAGCAGGTTGTGTTCTGTTGATTGATCCCGATCCAGATGTTCAATTGGCCTTGACCGATTTTTTGGAGGCCCAAGGCTATCGAGTGCGGATTGCGACCAGTGGGGCTGAGGCCATTATTGCAATGGATGAGGAGGTTTCCTACGCTACAGTCCTTTTAGATCTTGCCCTTCCTGACATGGATGGGATGAGTCTACTCAAAGCGTTGTCTCGCTTCGATCCGCATCTGCCAGTGATTGTCATCACCGGCCAAGTTGAGGTTGATCGGGAAATCAAGGCCTTTCACCATGGCATATTAGCCTTCATTAGAAAACCCTACAATCGAGAGCAATTACTGGCACTGCTTTCGCGTGCCGTGGAAGTAAGAGACCTGGGTCATAAGGTTGGCGAAATCGAACAGGCCCTAAAGGTAAGCGAAGATCGGTTTCAACTGACCGTCGACCACATCAACGATGGGGTGTTTTATTTAGATTTGTCGGGTATGGTCGTTTGGGCTAATCAACAGGCTGCGGAACTTCTTGATCGCCAATTAAATGAGGTTATTGGTCATTCCTTCATGGATTGCCTCTCTCCGGAGGCGGCAGCCTTGGCAAGTTCCCGGCTGGCGACTGTTCGTGCCGGAGGCACGGTGCCCTCGGTGGTAGAGTTCAAGGTGATCCCACCAGATGGGACTGAGAGATGGATTGAGGGGAATGTGAGCGATGTCGTCGATGACCAAACGGGGAAGGGGCGGCTTCTGGTGGGACGGGACATCACGGCGCGCAAAAAGGCGGAATCGAATCTGGTGGAGCGAAACCTCCTGCTAGAATTGGACGTTGAGGTGGCAGCAGTCATTCAACAGAACGAAGAAATCCAGAATATTCTTCAAGGCTGTACGGAAGCCCTGGTGCGGCATCTTGATGCGGCATTTGCACGTATTTGGTGCCTGGATGAAACAAAACAAATATTAAAACTGCACGCCAGCGCTGGACTGTATACTCATCTAGACGGGCCACACAGCCATATACCGGTTGGAAAATACAAAATAGGCCTCATCGCCGCTGAGGGAAAACCAATATTGACCAATACGGTCATCGGGGATCCACGTGTGCCCGAACAGGAGTGGGCCAAGCGAGAGAACATGGTGGCGTTCGCTGGCTATCCATTGATAGGCAATCAGAAGGTGTTAGGAGTGATGGGTTTATTTGCTCGCCACCCATTGACAGAGTTCACGGTCAAAAGCTTGGGGATGGTGGCGAACCGTATTACCCTTGCCATTGAACGTCAGATTGCCAAAGATGAAAAGAAGGCACTCGCGTTGTTTAACTACCGCCTTCTGACTTCAGTGGGAGAAGGAATCTATGGTCTGGATCTTGACGGAAAAACGACCTTTGTGAATCCAACGGCATTGCACATGACCGGATATGAGGAAGCTGAACTGCTTGGTCAACCCGAGCACGCGATTCTCCATCACTCCAAGCTGGATGGTTCGCCCTATCCTCAGGAAGAGTGCCCTATTTATGCGGCCGTTAGGGAGGGCTCCGTCCATCATGTTGACACCGAAGTGTTTTGGCGAAAGGATGGGTCGAGTTTCCCGGTCCAGTATACCAGTACGCCTATCCGAAACGATCAGGGTGAACTGGAAGGGGCCGTGGTCACCTTTCAAGATATTACCGAACGCAAACAGCAAGAGGCTCTGCTTGAGACGATCTCTCAGGCGCAATCCCAGTTTATTGGAATCAGTAATCCCTCGGAGATGTTTGATAACCTTCTCACGAATCTTCTCTCCATCACCCAGAGCAAGTATGGGTTTCTCGGAGAGATCCTCTCTACCCCCAAAGGAGAGCCCTACCTCAAGACCCAGGCCATCACCAATATTGCTTGGAATCAAGAGACGCGGGAGCTCTATGAACGCTTCGCCCCCAATTTGG
>JAZFZJ010000314.1:0-4419 GCA_036443915.1 Nitrospirales bacterium | reverse complement strand
ATGAGGTCAGAAATCGATGCATCGCGATGGGCAATGAGCGCAATGGCAGCTTCAATGACTTCGCTGAGATTATGCGGAGGAATATTGGTGGCCATGCCGACGGCAATGCCGGTGGAACCATTGACTAACAGGTTGGGAAAGCGTGCGGGGAGAACGAGGGGTTCTTCACCTTTTCCGTCATAATTCGGTTGGAAATCGACCGTGTCTTTATTCAGTTCGTTCAACAGTTCCAGGGCCACCGAGGTGAGTCGAGCTTCGGTATACCGATAGGCGGCAGGAGGGTCTCCATCCTGGCTGCCAAAATTGCCATGGCCATCCACCAAGGGATTTCGTAATGACCAGGGTTGAGCCATACGGGCCATGGCGTCATACACCGCTGCGTCTCCATGGGGATGCCATTCGCCAATCACTGACCCCACCACTTTCGCGCTTTTTATGGGTGGTCGATCAGGGACCAGGCGATGATTGTGGTACATGGAAAACAAAATGCGCCGCTGCACAGGTTTTAGACCATCACGAATGTCAGGAAGGGCACGAGAGGTGATGACCGACAACGCATAGTTCAAGTAACGTTGTCGAGTTGTCTCATCTAATGGAACCGGAATGACTTCAGGAGCATTCACGGCAGGAGAGCCGATCCCAGACCGGGTACGCTTGGCCATAGGTTTGTATCCTTTGAGTACTCAGAAAGCGAGAACATACATGAGTGAATTAACACACTAGAGGGAACATGAATCTATTCACGTTATGGAACAGAGGGCGGTTCCGGACCTAAAGGCTCTGGTGGAGTCTCAGGTTCTTCGTCTGAGGGTTTGATCAGGGAAGGAAGTCCCAATTGGTCTTTGATTCGAGTTTTCACCCAAAACGGGTCCCACCATTCGGTGGGATTCACTTGCTCGCCGTGTATGATAAGACTGAAGTGTAAATGGTCGCCACCAGCCAGACCAGTCGTGCCTGATTTTCCAATGGGTTGTCCCAGAGTTACCGCTTCTCCCAGTTTTACCGAAATTGAAGAAAGATGCGCATAAAGGGAAAGCAGACCGTATCCGTGATCCACGATAATGGTATTACCATAAATCCCCAGATATCCCACAAAGAGAACCATTCCATGATTGGAAGCTTCGACGGGATAATGTTTGGTCACGGCCAAATCAAAGCCTAAATGGTCTTGGGTATCGACGACCTTCCCCTTATACATGTACCGGCGATGATCTGCGAAGGAGGCTTGAACCTGGGACCCGGGCAGTTGGCGAAAGGCTCCCTTCCATAAAAGTTCTGGACGGGATTTTTTCGCGAAGTCTGCAATCGTTGTATTATTGATCTGGCGTAATTTGTCATTGACCTGGAGAAAGTCCTGTAACAGATCGCCTTGGCTATCTATCTCCGGAGATTGTGCCAGAATAGACGGGACGGTCTTCTTAATGAAGGCATCAGAGATTTTTATGGGTCGTGTTCGCCAGACTTTGGGTTTGATGTGGATGTCCACGTCCATGAGAGCTGAATTACCAAAGCCATCATCCGCGACGACTTGGATGGGTGTGGTGGGCGGTGCGTTGTAAGGAAATGCGATGAGGGCAAACATCCCGGCTTTGTCCGGAGCCGGGTAGCCTGGAAAGAATGCTGACCCGATCCTGACTCCGTGAGTCGGGACGGTGGGAACCACCCGATAGCGGACGACGCCGGATCCTCCTTGAACAATGTTTGTAGGCGGTAGGAGCAATTCCAAACGCGGTGGCGTAAATTGTGGGGTAAAGGACTGTTCCAGACGTTGCCCGTTCCCTTCAAATAAATTCCGCCAGGAATAATCTCGGGCCGTCACGATCAATTGAGCTTGCCCTTGTCGTCGAGGAAGGTCGGGATTGGCATAGGGGATGACTTCAAAGGTGAATTCATGGTCTTTCCCTCCAGCCACGGAAAGCCAGCCTTCTGAGGGAAACGCTTCATCCGCTAAGACAAATGTTTCTAAGTTGTGGATAATGCGGATGGAGACATCCCGAAGGCCAGTCTCATTATCCTGAATTCGAATGACCAGTGGGGTTGTGGGGCCGACGAGCTCGAATGGCTGTTCGAGAGAAATTTCAGGGGCAGTGGAATCTCCCCATCGAGCGTTCCCGATCAGTCCAACATAGGTGGCAACGAGTCCGAGGGAGATGACGATCAGCAGGAATTTTTTGGACACGGTTGGGGTAACTCTTCCTCCAGGAGAAATCGCAAACGGAGAATGATCAATCTTTTTCCTACTTATACCACACAGGACATTGAGAGCAAGTCTTATCGGTGTGTGATTCCGAAAGCCAGTCGGTTGAAAGCTGGTTTTTCTGACGTCGTGTAGAAAATCCTTTTTCTGCACTCTTGACATGGACTGGATGATGGCCTAGCCTGTCTTGGGCTATGTGGTAAGTGTATTGTTTTGGATGCCCCGCCTTAAACAATCCTTCCTTCACCGATTGGGTCGGAAATATCCTCACCCCCAATGACAGGGAAGAGCTTGGTCTCATGGAAGAGCTGATGGCTTCTTGGTTTCTGCCGAATTCCAGAACATTTTCTTCATATTCCTTTATTTTTACCAATTGTTTCCCGATATATGTCGGTAGGGTTGCCTGCATCTACGAATTGTTCGCATTTTCTGATCAACTGTCTTTCCACATGGAGGGCTCATGCGAGGGTTGAGTGATATTTTAGGGTTGTTTTCAAGTGACTTAGCTATTGATTTAGGGACTGCAACCACGCTGGTTTATGTGAGAGGGAAGGGCATCACGATAAGTGAACCTTCGGTTGTGGCTCTGGAAAAGCAAACCAACACGGTGTTGGCCGTGGGGGTTGAAGCCAAACGGATGGTGGGGCGCACGCCGGGCAATATTGTGGCGATCCGCCCGATAAAAGGGGGGACGATTGCCGATTTCGCCATGACGGAGCGCATGCTGGAATACTTTATTACCAAGGCCCATAATCGGCGAGCGTTTGTGCGGCCTCGGTGTATCATTGGCGTTCCATCGCGGATTACTGAAGTCGAACAGCGGGCGGTGCGCGAATCAGCCGGGCAAGCGGGTGCTCGAGAAGTGTATCTCATTGAAGAGCCGGTGGCAGCAGCCATTGGAGCTGGGTTACCGATTACCGAACCTTCAGGAAATATGGTGGTAGACATTGGTGGGGGAACCACGGATATTGCCGTGATTTCCTTGGGGGGTATTGTTTGTAGTGAATCGGTCAAGGTGGCCGGAGATTCAATGGATGATGCCATCATGAGCTATGTCAAGCGGCGCTACAACCTCCTCATTGGTGAGCATATGGCGGAGCGAGTGAAAATGGAAGTCGGATCTGCTTACCCCATGGAACAGGCCAAGACGATGATGGTCAAAGGGCGTGACATGATTTCGGGTATTCCACGAACCGTGGTGGTCAATGATTCAGAAATTCGGGAAGCCTTGGAAGATCCTATCCATTCCATTGTGAATGCGTTACGAAGGGCGTTAGAAAATACGCCTCCAGAACTGGCGGGAGACATCATTGATAAAGGTGTCGTGCTGACGGGGGGAGGATCGTTGTTACCTGGTATTGCCACTCGATTTCAGGAAGAAACCAACCTGCCTATTATCACGGTAGAAGACCCGCTTACGTCTGTCGTTTACGGAGTTGGCAAAGTCTTGGATGAAATTGAGTTGTTCCGAAAAGTTGAGAAATTTTAGATTGTTCTTTGTAGAGACGTTCCGGGGGAACGTCCTCTTACGGTAGGTGAGCGACTGCTCCCGGCACCATCCGAAAAATTTTCCCTCCGTACCCCACCACGTATAATTCTCCCTCTTCATCTTCCCCAAACGAGGAGATCTGTTGATCAGTATCAAGTAATAACTCAGTCTTTCCGTTGAGGTGGCCCCAAATTTCTCCCGAACAGAAATCCCCGAATACATAGATTCCCTGTAACAACGTGACCTGCGTACCGCGATACACATATCCACCGGTCACGGAGCATCGTCCCTTCTCATGGGCGTATTCAGTAACGGGTGCCACCAAATTGGGAACCCTGTGACAATCGGTCTCGGGGTTGAAGCAGTGCGTGCCCTCTAACAGACGCCACCCGTAGTTTTTCCCCTTTGTTATCACATCAATTTCTTCCCAGGCATTTTGTCCCACATCGCCTGCCCAGAGATCGCCCGTCTCCCGGTCAAACGAAAACCGCCAAGGATTTCGTAGGCCCAGGGCAAAGATTTCTGGTTTTCCTGGCAATCCCACGAAGGGATTATCCGCAGGGATGCTATAGGGGGGATTATGGTCAACATCAATGCGGAGAAACTTTCCTAGTAGGTCTCCTCGATTCTGTGCGCGGTTTGCTGGGTCGCCCCCCGCCCCCCCGTCCCCCATACCAATATACAACAATTGGTCCGGGCCAAAGGCCAGCATGCCCCCATTGTGATTGCCATA
>JAZFZJ010000313.1:0-2153 GCA_036443915.1 Nitrospirales bacterium | reverse complement strand
GGTGTGATGCCAACGTATGATTACAAGTGCGAGAAGTGTGGCAAAGATTTTTTGCTCATCCGGACGGTGGCAGAACATGAAAGCAAGCCGCCTTTTTGCCCATCCTGCAAAAGCAAAAAGGTGGTCCGAGTCCTGAGCGAGTTCTCCGCGAAAACCAGTAGAAAGAGTTGAGGCTCTCCACCCAGCACAAGAACCGATTCAGGGGGTATTGTCAAATTAACCGGGGTTTGCCAGACTGGGTCAATGAAAACTCAAACTCCCGGCTACCGCGGTTATCGGTTTCCCTCTGAGATCATCAGCCATGCCGTCTGGCTGTACCATCGGTTCTGTCTCAGCTTCCGCGAGATTGAAGACTTACTCGCCGAACGGGGTATTACCCGTATGGTCAAAAAACTTATCCAGCCTTGGGGTATCGGATTCGCCTGAAGAGCTAACCCTCACACCCTGCTTACAAACCTCTCTCCACAAAGAGCCTGACTCCGCACGAAGTTGGGCTTTTTTGTTTGGTGACCTTCAATCTAATAAATCGTTAAAGGGTATGGGGCATGCTTTGGGGAATTTGGCGAGTGAGGCAGGTACAGGGCATGTAAAGGGGGATACACAGAAGATACCAGCGGGTATGGAAGGAGGGAGTTTATTTAAAATCTCAGCTCTTCAATAGGGAGAAAGTGTGTTATGCCGCTAATCAATCTTCACGAACCTGTCCGCGAAACTGGGGCGAGACCACTTTTTGCTGGTTCCACCCATTTTTTCACAAGACCATTTAAGGACTCCAATAGCAGGAAGGACCTTTATGCATCGGAAGATCCTACGAACTCAACAGATTCCTTTCCATTAAGATGATCAGGAGTAATGATATAGGTTCCTTTCAGACTTGCATCCCAGATTTTCTGAGCGGCTTCCTCATCCCCACCGGTGAAGGTCCACGCTAAGCCCCCGACAATCGCTCCGGCTCCGGCAAAAGCTAATTTAAAGGCCCCATACACAGGGGTCAGAATAAAGCACGCTGCACCAGTTAGAAGTTGCGAAGTTCCGGTGTCTTCCTCCAATTCAGCCGCATGCACAGGCTGGAACGAACCGAATTGAATGACAAGAAAGGCGAACACAACCACCATACAGGTTCTTTTCAAGTAAGAATGGTGGGGGGAGGTAATAGGCGGTAATAAAAGGTTTGGTTTATTCATAGTGTGTACATTCCTCCATGTGAAAAACATTCATTTTAAAAACAAAGGCTAGGGGTTATATTTCCAACGTTCCGGCATTACCACTGAAGAGACTATCCTTCCTAGAAATCCGGGAATCAGGGATATTATCGGTCAGAATAATCTAACCCTTAAATTTCCCATCTTGAAAAAAAGCATGGGAAACAATTTCAACTTAATATACTGCCAAGCAGGCAGCACCAGAGCTACCCAAAACTTACCCAAAGAGCCTGACTCCGCACGAAGTTGGGTTTTGTTGTTTGGCCACCTGCTGCCAGCGGTATCTAAAAAACTGCAGTTTTTCAATGGAGATGAATTGATAGAAGGGACAGGAGGAACGTCTTGCTACAGTGCCTGGATTATGAGACCACGTTGTTTTGTTTCCGTCTCCACCGTCAACCAAGCCAGCCAACCCGGAATCCAGCAAGAGCATTATGGATGGCTCAGGGATGGGACCCGGTGCGGGTTGCCATCCAAAAACCCGTGTACCATTATCGGGAACTCCCTGCTTTGATTTGTTACGTATTAATTAACACCGGCCTTTTTTGGCTTGGCCGGGAGGACAAAATTTTCCGCTTTGCCCACCTTCGATTTGAACGCCAGGGATTTTGACTTTGGGTCCTTCTACTTTGACTTTTGGGCCGATAATTTCACAGCCTGTCATAACTAAAAGAGTGGCAAACATCGTCACCAAGATTTTAAATTTCATGTTCTTCCTCCCATGTAAAAATACCCCATCGGTAAAATGAGGGATTGTTCCTACTCGCTTGTGGCTACCTTTCTGAATCGGTTGAAAGTTCCATGCCTTAAGCTCAAGGGTGGATTTTCCTGCTTTCATCTCAATCGCCTTGAACATTGATCCCATGAGATCTTGGCAAAAGAGATCAAGAAATCGAAGGCCTGGAATACAACACGTTAAAAGGGCCAAATACTGAACAGGACAGAAACATA
>JAZFZJ010000312.1:0-4460 GCA_036443915.1 Nitrospirales bacterium | reverse complement strand
TTAAGGCCAGCGGCACTTCAAAGATAAACCCAAAAACCAGCAAAAACCACAGGTTAAACCCTACGTAATTCGCAATGGAAATTTGCGCGATAAAACCGGAACTCAACCCGTACGCAATCAAAAAATGGAGCGCAAAGGGCAAGACCAGAAAAAAACAAAAGAGTAAGCCCAAATAAAACGCAATCGTACTAATGGCTGTAAACGGTGCGATAAACCGGCGCTCTTGGGCATGGAGGCCCGGCACCACAAACTGCCAAATTTCCCATAGCCAATAGGGCGTGGTCAGAACCACCGCACTCAACCCTGCCACTTTCATATTTTGCCACAGGGCTTCAGCCGGCGAGAGAAAAACAAAGGGAATCTTTGGCAGATCAGAGGGTACCCATTGCCAAGAATCTAATATGAAATAATTTTGGAGAGGGATGCGGAGCCAGGTCACCAGGGTGTCCGCATAAAAAAAGGTTCCCACAAAGACACAGCCCATGACGACGACCGCACGTGTGAGACGCGCCTGGAACTCATGCAAATGCTGCATGACGGGCATTTTCTTATCTTCCAGCGGCTTAAAGATTTTTTCTTCAAACCACGTGCCCCATTTGCTTTGGTTGGCCATGTTGTGTCCCTCGGCTCAACAGCCATTAGAGGAGGCGTGGATAACAAGCCTCCTCACAATGGCGTGATTTCCTTCTAGTTATTTAGGATTGACTGCGACAAAGAGATTATTGCCTCGACGGTTGACCAATAAGACCACCAATTCGTCTTTGGCAATTTTGGCGGCAATTTGTTGATAGTCGTCGATACTTTTTATGGTTTCCCGACTCACTTCCTGGATGATGTCCCCCACTTGAATGCCTGCAGCCTCCACCGCGCTTCCGGATTCCACTTTGGCAACCACAACCCCTTGGGCTTCCTTCGGAATATTAAATTGGTTCCGATTCTCTGCCGTAATGGCGTCAACCCCCATGCCAGCCAACACATTGTCTGGCCTAGCCATCGCTGGCGGTTTTGCCCCCGCAGGACCAACCTTCGCCAAGACCCGATCAGAGGGACGTTCTCCCAGCACCAATGTCAAAACTTTCTCCTGCCCCTCACGCAACACGGTAATGTCTTTCTGCTTGCCCACCTTGGTACGGGCTACAACATTGCGAAGATGATTCACATCTTTTATAACCTTTTCACCATATTCCAGAATAACATCTCCTCGCTGAAGGCCAGCTTTCGCGGACGGGCCATCAACATGGACTTCGCTAATCAACACGCCACCCTTATGATCTTTAGGTAATCCAAAAGATTGGGCCAAAGCAGGGGTTAATTCTTGAATAGCCACCCCCATCCATCCTCGTACCACTTTTCCAGATTCAATGAGACTCCCTGCAATATCCTTAGCAATACTTACGGCGATCGCAAACCCCACACCTTCCGACCCACCGGTTCTCGAAAAAATAGCCGTATTGATACCAATGAGTTCCCCTTTCATATTCACGAGGGCTCCACCAGAGTTTCCTGGATTTATAGCCGCGTCGGTTTGAATGAAATCCTCATATTCCGTGATCCCGACGCTCCCTCTGCCCAGGGCACTGATAATTCCCAAGGACACAGAAGATTTCAATCCAAAAGGACTTCCCACCGCCAATACCACATCCCCGACTCGAAGGGAATCATAGGTTCCCCAGGCAACCGAAGGAATTTGTTCGTTTTCAATTTTCACCTTAATGACCGCTAAATCAGTTTTGGGGTCAGTCCCAACAATGGTAGCCGGTAACTCCCGTCCATCATAAAAGGTGACATTAATGTCACTCGCATCTTCAACGACATGGTTATTAGTGAGGATATACCCACGAGGATCAATGACGACGCCAGATCCCGCGCTCATTCCCGGACGTCCAGGAGGTCCACCGGGCCCTCCTCCAGGGGGGCCACCGGGCCCTCCTCCCGGGGGGCCACCAAACGGCCCAGGAGGCACTGGCCGAGATGAACCGCCACCACCCCTTACCGCCACATTAACAACAGCCGGTCCAACTTTTTCAACAATCTCCGAAAACCCTTCTACAAAAGCACTGGGAAGGGCTGCCTGAGATGGAGAGGGAAAGACCCAACCATTTCCCCCAAATTCGCCGATCATTCCGACCCCTATGAGGAGGGCGATAAAACCCCAAGAAGGGGCGACCCGTAAGGGCCGAGCAAAGCCCGAAAACATCCGTGACATGTGCATAATCCCGATCTCCCTGTTTAGTAAAAGAAAGGTAATTGAAATGGAATGTCTAGAAGGTTCTTTTGTCCAAGAACCCAAATTATTCTTAAGAAAATCATAGGAAATATTTGCCAAACATAGCCGAGTTTTTCATTCTACAATAATTGTTTCTCCACGTTCAAAGCTAAATCGTGGATATTTCATTGAGAAGGGAGGCCTCTAACCATCTAGAAAGAATAGCTTTTTTAGAGCGAGGTTTTAAAAGTAGGGAGGTGAGGGGTGTTGATGAGACCTATTTGGGGCAAAAGCCCCTAACTTTTGCTACCGGGGGATGAGATGGCATAGTCCTGGACCCACCCTCTAACACGAAGTTTTTGTATGATGAAGCAATGCCCCAGCCCTAGCCAAATGGATGGGTCTTGAGCGCAGAGGAGGTCGAGCAAGTGCTCAGGGGAGAGAAAGAAGAAGAAAATTTATTCGAGGATATCCAATAAAGATCCCAAGACTCTATCCTGCGTTCGAATACTTGCAATATTGGCTTCAATTAGGTGAGTGGTTTGCAGAGTCGTCACAATTTCTTCTCCGAGATCAACATTGGAGCCTTCACGAAACGTTAAAGGATCCTCTGGATCAAAAATGGCCGGACCTGGTCGTAAATCTTGGGTTAAAGTGACGGTTACTCCTCCGGCCGCTGACTCCTCCGGAAGAGCTCGGGTTCGTTTAAAACCCTCCGTTTGGGCATTGGCAATATTATGCGCTGTGACTCCTAAAATTCGTCCTCCTGCATGAATCCCGGAGAGGGCGGCTGAAAAACCTGAAATCATTATAGACCCCTTTTGTGTTTAGTAATTCTCTAGGTTGTTGGTTCCAAGGGTTTCCCCCTTCATCGGCCAAAATTTAAAAACCTTTCCTATGGCCCAGGGATATAAATGGGTTCCCTTTCAATGAATCATAATATTTCCTGTTATCGCTATTTACATATTTTCTTCAAGAGCTCACCGCTAAGAAAGAAGTACGGTTTATTTTTTTTGATTGCGTCATAACCTTCAAGCTTGGTTAAGGATAGTCTGCGATACTGCAGAATAGTGGTTACTTTGGTATGCTTTGGAACGTTCTTAAACACGATTGACTATTGTCTGATAATGAGAGAGATATGCGAGGCCTCGTCCTAGATCACGAAATCCGCCTAGACACCAATCTTCCATTGCCATTGGCCCAACTCGGTGAAGCCCAGATTCAGGTGCTACAGGCCGGGATCTGCTCCACAGATCTTCATATGATCCAGGGCTACATGTCATTTCAAGGAATATTGGGCCATGAATTTGTGGGAATAGTGAATGAGGCTTCGGATACCTCCTTAGTTGGAAAACGTGTTGTCGGAGAAATCAATGCTGCTTGTCGGAGATGTGAAACCTGTCTGCAGGGACGCCCAACACATTGTCCCCATCGGACTACCTTGGGAATTTTCGGACGAGATGGGGCCTTTGCCGAGTTTCTGAGTCTGCCACTTGAGAACTTATTTGTCTTGCCAGACAGCATTAGTGATGATCAGGCAGTGTTTATTGAGCCCCTAGCCGCCGCATGTGAAATTCCCCAACTTGTCTCGGTGAAACCCACGGATCATGTGGTGATTATTGGAGATGGAAAACTCGGCTTGCTTTGTGCCCAAGTTTTGACTCTGTCAGGCTGTGCAGTCTCCCTGTTAGGCCGACATCCCCATAACCATTCGTGGTTAAGAAAGGCGGGTATTTTCGTCACGTCAGATATCCAAGAGATTCCGGTTGGAGTAGATATCGTGGTGGAAGCGTCAGGAAGTCCTGATGGATTAGGTACCGCAGTCCAGGTAGTACGACCACGAGGTACCATCGTGCTCAAATCCACCTTCCACGGTCACGTTTCAATAAACATGACGGAGTTGGTCATTCAGGAAATTTCTCTCATTGGATCCCGTTGTGGTCCCTTCGCACCTGCTATTCGTTTATTAGAGGGAGGCCTGATCCAGGTCGCTCCGCTCATCCATGCCCACTTTCCTCTCACAGAAGGTATCACGGCCCTCAACCAGGCAGCACAACGCGGAACCTTAAAAATTATGCTGCACATGACATAAATCTTATGTTCCCGTGTCTACTATTGAGAACTGGGGTCTAGTTGAAACCCCAAACCTTTGGTATGATAAGCCTTATTTTCTTCGGGCTGGCGTAGCTCAATCGGTAGAGCAGCGGTTTTGTAAACCGCAGGTCGGAGGTTCGATTCCTCTCGCCAGCTCCAT
>JAZFZJ010000311.1:0-2665 GCA_036443915.1 Nitrospirales bacterium | reverse complement strand
GTTTTTTCTAAGGCGCGGCCCTTTTTTTCATTTTAACGTATTGATAAAGATTTGAATTGGAGTAATAGAGGTGAGTGCGTGCTGGTAAGATGCATAGGGGAAACGTAGCAATTGTGAAATGAAGGAGGGTCAGCGGCAATGTTTACCAAGATCAGACATGTCGCCATCCACACCGAAAACTATGACAGAATGGCAAAGTTTTATCAGACCATTCTTGGAATGAAGAAAATCACAACCGGTATGACCGACGAGACCGGTACCTACAACCCCAACCGCGGGCATATCAGTGACGGCATCATAGGTCTGGCACTATTGCAGAGGCAACCCGGTTTCCTTGCGGGACTCGATCACTTCGGTATCGAGGTGGAGGATGTCCAAACGGTGATGGACAGGCTGAAGGAGAGCTATCCGGATATAATGGTGGCAAAGAGTCAGGAACACGTGCCCTTTGCCGGGTTGAGGACCCATGATCCCGCGGGCAATCAATTCGACCTTTCCCAGCAGGGCATGGCCAACGTGAGGGAAGGGTATACCGAGAAAAGTTGGGAACAGCCGCGGCACCTCGACCACATCGCCATTCGAGCTGCCAATCCTGGCGTTCTGGCTCGATTTTATCAACGGGTTTATGAACTCAGCATCAGGGAGGATCTCTCCGATCAGGAGAACTTTTACCTCACCGATGGTACCGTGTGCCTGGTCATACGCCCTTGGAACATGGTTGCTTACAGAGGCATGAGGGAGGGAATGGATCATATCGGTTTCAAGGTGGAAAACCTGAAAAGTGCCAAAAAGGATATGGAAGAAATCGCCGTGTCTTCCCCAGGTTCGGGCTCGAGAAAGATAGCCATTGGTAGGGACGGAGCGACTCAGCAGAAGAACTTGGAGGCTTGTCGATTGGGGTGTTATGCAACCTCTGACCCTGACGGTGTCTTGCTACATTTTTCAGTTTAGCGCGCCAAGCCAATAGAAAGGGGTCAACCCTAACCCCAAACATCGCGCGCCGTATCCACCACCAGCTCGAGATTTCTCCATCGTTGCCGGCAAAATCCGGTTCCGCTTGACCTTAGTTGAGCGTACCATTAAGTTTATGGATCTGAATTTGCCGGAGTCACTAAGGGCCAATCTTGTCTCGGCCTACGGCATCCAATAATTTGTAAATTGCTGATGTTATAGGAGAAATCATCATCGCTCGCAGCCGCACCCTCAAGATCGGATTTGGAATTATTGTTACGGTCGCCTCTCTGGTTGTTGCCTTGTGGGGGATCGATCTGGATGAGATCCGCGCCAGTTTTCAACGGGCAAATTATGTGTCTTTACCTGTGTTCTTGGCGTTTCTCTTTATCTTCTACTGGTTGAAGGCTCTTCGATGGAAGTTGCTGCTCTGCCCTTTGCGCGATTTTCAGACTCGCGAGGTGGCAGGACCCATGATGATCGGGTTCATGGGGAACAATGTCCTCCCACTCCGTTTGGGTGAGTTGGCCCGTGTCCTAGTATTGGGGCGGGAGTTCAATCTATCTAAGACGGCTGTCCTGTCGAGTGTGGTCCTGGAACGGCTATTTGATACTGCGACCATTCTAGTTTTCTTTGGTGGTAGCCTGCTGCTGGTGGAACTCCCCGCAGCATACGCGATCACGAGCCTGTATTTAGGGGGGCTGACCGCGATCGCCTTCCTATTTTTTGCGATCTATGTCGTCTGGACAGAGCGGTTCGTGGCGGTGGCGGAGTGGGTATTGGATCGGTTACGAATCTTACCCGCGACGTTTCGAGCCTCGCTTACCGGAATGCTTGAGTCCGGAGCCGAAGGACTGGCCTCCCTTCGTGACGCCAAGCTCGTTTCTTGGATCGTGATTACCTCTGCCATGCAGTGGTTTTTGAACGGGGCGATGATCTATGCGGCCTTGTGGAGTTTTGGAGTCGATTTGCCATTGCGTGCCTCCTTCGTCGTGATGGGTGTGACGGCATTCGGTGTAGCCGTGCCATCGGTGCCGGGATTTTTCGGAGTAATCCAACTCTGTTTCTGGGTGAGTTTGAGCATTTTCGGCGCTGAAAAGGTCGACGTCCTAGGCGCCTCGGTGTACTACCATCTTGCTCAGTATATTCCAGTCACGCTGGTCGGGCTCTACTATCTTGGCCGCCTCGGCCTCCGGATTGGAAACATTACCACTGAGGCAGAGAGTGAATCCGAGTACAGACCTGCAAAAGTAAGCCCTGGTACGAGTAAGGCCACCCACTAAGTAGGAATAAGTTCCTAGCCAAACATATTTGAAATTTTCCCTTGAATTTGCAATTAGGGAATCGGATAAACGACGACTCGCGCAAAGCCGTAAAAGGCTTAGAAATTAACCGCCGATTCACGCAGATTCACGCAGATGGACACAGAAAGAAATCCGTTTAAGAATATGACCGCAGAGGGCGCAGAGAATTAATTTTTTGTTTGTCGGGAGACGACGACAAACAAAAACCTTTCTCAATTAGATCTGTAAGTTTTTGCCCAATCGTCGTCTCCCGATTGGGCAAAAAGGGATTTCCTCAGTGTGCTCTGCGTCTCTGCGGTGAAATCTCCGAATCCTTATCTGCGATAATCGGCGAAAATCTGCGGTTAAAACTCTTTGCGAGCTTCGCCTCTTGGGGCGAAAAACTTTTTTGAAGTTGTTCTGTTGAACAT
>JAZFZJ010000310.1:0-3009 GCA_036443915.1 Nitrospirales bacterium | reverse complement strand
CCCGGCCCGGTGTGCTCTGTCACCGAGGTCAATTCTTGGGGGCCGTAGAATCCAATTCCAGACGCATTCATCAACACACGTGGTCGCTTGGAAATATTTGAAAGAGCATTCACGACCAGGCGGGTCGTTCCAACGCGGCTGTCACGCAGGACTCCTTTTCGGTTCTTCGTCCATCGCGCATCGGCAATAGGCTCTCCAGCCAGATTAATGATCGCATCCGTATCTGCAAATATTTTTTCCAATGTTCCCAAATGGAGGGGATTCCATTTGATAACGGGAATGGAAGCTCCAAGACGGGTGCGGGCTTTTTCTGGGTTTCGCGAGAGGACGGTCACCTGCTGGCCTTCTTGTACCAAAGATGGGCAGAGAGACCGACCGATGAAGCCTGATCCTCCGATAACCGTGATGTTCACAATATTCTCCTAAGCAGAAATTCGCACACAGGCTCTGGTTCTGGGAAACCTCATGGGTTCACCTACCACGTGGAGGGCCCCTCAGGAATTGACCGATTGGGTATTGTCACCTTATGCCAAATTTGGCTCCGTCGACGCGTGGAGCCGGCAACCTGATCCCCGACAAATCGATGGATCATAGCCAGGTGTATGGTCTGTTCAACGTCCAATTTTGGTAGTGGTGCAGTTTGAAATGGCTTAAATGGTTCCTTTGGTTCGTTCATTAAAAACAAGGGGATCATTCACAAGAAATTTTGCAAATTCTCTGGCCCCTTTCATTCGTTCTGTAATGGTAGTTTCCGCCATCCCCATGGTTTCCAGGTGTATTTTAAATTCATCCAGGTTTCTGTTAATAAGATCTCTTGAAAGATTGTCCATGATGTAATCCTCCCCATAGAAAATAATCTTCGGATATGGCCGTATGGTCAAAAACCTCATCCAGGCTTGTGGTATCTAAAAACCTCAAGTTTTTCCATGCGGACGAATGTATAGAAGGGAAAGGTTCAACGCGCATGTTTCTCATGCCATTGCTGGACACGTCGTTGGGCTTCTGCAATGTGAGCGGCTTCCATTTCGCTCGTGAGGGTTTCCCCATCCCTGACGGCGTCTTCATGACCCTGTGTGGCTGAAAGGGTGAACCATTTATAGGCTTCCACATAATCCTGTTCCAGACCTAATCCATCTCGATACATCATTCCCAAGAGATGTTGACCCTGGGGATCTCCTTGGCCAGCGGCTTTTCGGAACCAACCTTCCGCTTCTTGATAATTTTGCCGCACCCCTTGTCCTCGGAGATACATCTTCCCCAAAGTGGACTGGGCTTCAGGTACCCCTTGTTCTGCAGCTAAACGATACCACTTTTGGGCTTTCTGATAATCTTGCGCAACGCCTGCCCCCTGCGCAAACATTCTTCCCAGACTGTATTGGGCCATAGGAAGGCCCATTTCTGCCGCTGGCCTGTACCAGCTGACTGCAGTTTGGTCGTCCTGTGGCACGCCCTTCCCCTGCGCAAAGAGCCATCCCAGGCTGTATTGGGCCTCCAGATTGCCTTGATCTGCAGCCTTTTGAAACCACAGCGCTGCTTTCTGGTAGTCCTGCGCGACCCCTTTTCCCTTCTCATACATCCATCCTAGACCGTATTGTGCTCTCGCCTCTCCCTGTTCTGCAGCACGTTGCCACCAATTCCGGGCTTCGTGAAAGTCCTGCGGTCCTTCTTGACCACTCACATAGATCCAGCCCAGGCTATACTGTGCCTTGAGATTTCCCTGCTCCGCGGCCCTGCGAAACCACTTGATGGCTTCTTGATAGTTTTGTTGCTCTACCCCATGGCCCTTCACATACATCCACCCCAGACTGTACTGCGCTTCCGCGAATCCTTGCTCTGCGGCTTTGCGAAACCACCGAGCGCCTTTCTGATAATCCTGGACCAGGCCTTCTCCTCGTTCATACATCACTCCCAAGTTATACTGGGCATCAACAATCCCTTGGTCCGCTGCACGGCGATACCAGTTCGCCCCTTTCTGATAATCTTGTGTCACCCCCTTCGCTTTGCGATACATTTCCCCTAGAAAGGCCTGGGCGTCTCCATGGCCCCTCTCAGCCGCGGAGAGAAACTCCCGCATGGCTGTCTCGTAATTTCCCCCCTTGTATGCTCTGAGTCCAGCCTCAAAATCTGCCACTGCCTCTAACATGAATGCCAGTGAGAGACAGACGAATATCAGCAGGACAGTCAGCACCCGTCTGGTCAAACAACTCATGGGGCCTCACGGGAGTAGTAATTCAACAGTCCACCCAGTCTTTCTCGAGTACGAAGTGAATGAGTACTCAGGGCTTCATGGGTCGCCAGCCGCATTGGTCACTCCTTGCCGTTCCCTGATGATGGCGTTCCTCTTGGTGTGGAGTATCGGGGATCGGATTGAGGCGAGACAAGTGGGGGAGAGTGTTGAGGTGTTGAGGTACATCCTAGAGAAACAGCGAGTTCGAGTTTTTTGACCATACGGGGAATGAGCATCCACCAGAGAAATACCCCTTCACGATCTATGGAAGCCGAGTTGGTTCGGATGCAGGCCACCAACTGCGACGGCGCCACGTCGTACCGAGGTTGGATCGCCAAAGGCTGCTCAAGCTGAAATTGCTCAGCCACAATTTCCAGAGGGGTTTTTACGTGTAGCGCCCACACCTATCAGCAAGTCCTGATGGGTAATTGGGGTTCGGACCTCGAACCCATTGCTCTACTCCCTACGTTTCGTAAAGAGTGAGGCAGGCTTGATCGCACTATCCCCAAACCGTGTGCGGATTTTGTCTAGTGCATCAGTTAATTGAAATTGGCGTTTTGGGGTCTCCCCAAACAGCGAGAGCTGCTGCCTTTCAGCCGAAGTGGAGAGATGGGATGCCGACAATCCTAACAGACGCACCTTCTGTCCAGAAAACGGAATACGATCCAATAATGTCAAAGCTGTGTGATACAACATCGGCGCTTGATCCGTGGGCACTGAAAGAGCCATGGATCGGTTTAGGGTTCGAAATGTTTCGTCCCGAAATTTGAGCGTTAGCGTCC
>JAZFZJ010000309.1:0-3023 GCA_036443915.1 Nitrospirales bacterium | reverse complement strand
ATTGGGGAAGGCCGTTTCCCGCATCCAGTCGTTCTTTGAGTCGGGCGTGGGCGATATCTCGTGCCACGACGATAGGGCCAGTTAACGACAACCGAGTGGCTACAGGGTATTTGCGAAGTTCCGCGAGGATTTCAGGCATGGGTCGATTCAAACCGATCTTTATAACATTCCCTTCCAGAGCTTGTTGGGTGATTTCTGGTAGATATTGTGCGGGATTGGTTTCTAGTTGTTCGAGAAAAATCCCGTCTTTGGTGATCTTGCCCAGAATTTGTCGATCGGCTGAACATGACACACCCAGGCCCACTGGGCAGGAAGCGCCGTGACGCGGCAGACGTATGACGCGCACATCGTGTGCAAAGTATTTCCCGCCGAATTGGGCCCCGATGCCGGTCTCTGTGCACTGTTGTAAGATTTGCTGTTCCAAGTCGAGGTCGCGGAAGGCACGCCCCAATTCATTGCCGGACGTGGGGAGATCATCCAGATAATGGCAGCTGGCCAGTTTGACGGTTTTAAGGGTGAACTCTGCCGACATGCCGCCAATGACCAATGCGAGGTGGTAAGGAGGGCACGCCGAGGTGCCCAACGTTCGAATTTTTTCAGCCACAAAAGTGAGCATTGATTTGGGATTCAGGAGTGCCTTGGTCTGTTGATACAAAAAAGTCTTGTTGGCCGAACCCCCTCCCTTGGCGATAAACAAAAAGTGATACTCGTCCCCTGTATCTGCGTAGACTTCGATTTGGGCTGGCAGATTGCTGCCAGTGTTTTTCTCCTCATACATATCAAGGGGAGCCATTTGGGAATAGCGCAAGTTGCGTTTATCATAGGCTTCATAAATGCCGCGTGAGAGGGCCTCGGCATCATTACCTGCAGTGAAAACCTGTTGTCCCTTATACCCAAGGGTAATGGCCGTGCCCGTATCCTGACATCCGGGCAGCACTCGCCCGGCGGCAATATTGGCATTTTTCAGCAGCTCTAACGCCACAAACCGATCATTCTCTGAGGCTTCGGGGTCATCAAGAATTTTCGCCAATTGGGCCAGGTGACTGGATCGCAATAAATGCGAGACATCATCCATGGCCTCACGCGCCAGAAGCGTGAGGGCTTCTGCATCCACTTTTACAATTTCTTGTCCTTCAAACGTTGTGGTGGACACATACTCCGAGGTGAGTTTTCGATAGGGTGTGGTATCTGTCCCATGTTCAAAGATTTCTTGGTATTGAAAGGTGGCCATGTATGCACTCCTTGGTTGCTGACTTGAGCGAGATTCTTTTCCATGCCCTAGGGAAGTGTTGAAAAAGTCCGTCAGCGTCGTTCTCGGCCTTTTGTCGGGCTCACGTACTCATCTGTACGCTTCGCACGCCAAAATCCCTGCGGCCTTGCTGAACGGGACTTTTTGAACACTCCCCAAATACGTGATGTTTCACGCCATCTGTCAGGTTTGGATGCAAATGTATAAATTTTGATTTATTCACCAGACCCCTACGGTAATCGCTTCCCAGTAGTCTTTGCAATATACTACCACCTTAAGCCATTGGATTTTGTCATAGGGAATGTTGAAAAAAGCCGCCAGCGGCGTTCTCGCCATTTTGCCGTGCTCACGTACTCGATGTACGTTCCGCCCGCCAAAATAGCTGTGGCCTTGCTGGACGGACCCCCGCCTTCGCGAGGGCATGCTTTTTTGAACATTCCCTTCACCAATTGGAATCGGTACTCCCTCGGGCATGTATGTGCAATGACCGAGAAATATTCGACACCCCTCATAGGCTATAGGCCAATTTTTGCGTGTCTGGCCTATCCTTGGCCCATGGTGCTTTGAATCTGAGAATGGACTAATTATGGGCCCGTTGAAAAAGTCCCATTAGGATTGGCGCAAACTCATATATCGTTGACGATCTTCTTCATATTGCGGGAGTTGATAGGTCCGGTCTATCTGAACGACTCGTTCTAGACAACGAAGCGCTGAGATATGATCTTCCCGTTCAAGGTATACATCGGCCAGCAACCGAAGGGCACCCGCTTCTCCGGAGCCATTCCCTAATTTGGTGAAATGTTCTGTGGCGTTATTTAAACAGGCCTCGGCCTTTTGTGGTTGGCCAGTAATGAGAAACGTTTTTCCGAGTTGCCCATAGGTGGTGGCCAAGCCATCTTCATTGCCAATTTTGCGGTGGTATTCGAGGGCCGTGTGAAACGCATCGATGGCCAGCTGAGGCCGGTGTAATTGGAGTTCTTGGAGGGCCAAATTGCCGTAAAGGATCCCCAGGGCTCGATAATTCTCCAGAGGTGTTAACACATCAATGGCTTCTAAATAATACGCTCGTGCTTTCTCCGGTTGGTCTGTATCGGTTTTGAGATTTCCAAGATTCACGAGCGTTTCTCCGATAGCATTCCCTTCTTGTAAGGTTCGTTGAATGTCAAGAACTTCCCGATAACAGGCCTCGGCTTGCTCAAAGTTTTCTGACAGTGCGCACACATTGCCAAGATTTCCCAAAGCTTCTGACAACGCCTGTGGAGATTCCATGAGCCTGGCCTCGGTGACAGCCTGCTCGTACCAAAATCGAGCCTTTGACAAGTCTCCGCGATGTAAGAAAATTTCACCGCGACGAGAAGCTGAACTGGACATGATGCGAATAGAATCCTGTGCCGGTGTTTGTGGTTAGGATTTCGTGAATCACTTTTTTACAAATCGATAGTGAGAAAATCCCGAACGCCGAGCATGGTACAGGAAAATTGAGGAAATTCTGAAGTCCTAATCAGATTAAACCAATCCTCCCACAATTAAAACCAGTTTCGATTCCACGGTACCCGGGATATTCTGGTCGTACAAGTTTACATAAAGGAGGAAGACTCTTGGTCAGGTAGCTCAGAGCATCGGAAATAACACATTTGAGTTATGGCTTAGAGAAATCCCCCTTTCGTAGACTACATCTCTACAATGAAGAGAGGGGTCTATGAATAAACATTTTTACCATCCAAGCGAGGGAGATTTATCTTCTCGGCATATCTGTTGGTGGTTAACCTTCCTT
>JAZFZJ010000308.1:0-4089 GCA_036443915.1 Nitrospirales bacterium | reverse complement strand
GTAAGTCTTCGAGAAAAAACGAGTTCGAGTTTTTTGACCATACGGGCAAAGAGGGCGACATTCCCCTTAGCCGCCCTAGCCCTTTTTATAACATGATCAGCCCTTTCTCCAACTTGTTCCGGCGTTTCCCCTCCTGGAGCGCCATCGGTAAAAATAAGCCACCCCGGGATTTTTCTATGAATTTGGTCCGAAGTCAGCCCTTCATAGTCGCCATAATTCCATTCCATTAAATGTGAATCCACTTCGGCCTGATCTCCGAGCCCAGACAATTTGCAGGTTTCTTTGGCTCGCTGAAGTGGGCTGGTCAGCACCAAAGCAAAGGACTCTTTTGCCAACACTGGATGTAATAATTTCGCGAGGTGCCTCCCATTCTCTGTTAAGGGAATATCTGTTACACCCGTATGCTGTCCGCTGAGACTCCATTCAGTTTCACCATGGCGGATAACGTAAATCTGTTGTTCAGGTCGAGTCATAAGGGACTCCTTTTTGGTTAGGCTCAAACAGTTTGGACTCAACAATTAAGGACGGATGAGCAACACAACAATGCCCCACCTCGCGAGGAGTCAGGCTGTTGAAGAGAGCGGCTTGTAATCCTTTCGTGTGGCCTAGGCTTTCACGCCGGTATTGTTAACTTAACGAACATTGAACGCTGAACAAACATTTCACCGAACTATAATCCAGTGCTTTATCAGGGATTATGTGTGCGCTTCACATGTCCAATCAGCCAAATCTGGATTAAGTTGACAATACCTTCCTAAAACTTGAGTGACCCGCCCGACAATCCGGATGGTATGGTCCAGAAACTCAGGTGCATCGGGGTCGGACCCGATAGAAATAGCCACCTCGCCGACACCGAATTCGTATAGCATATTGAATTACCCAGCCTCGAATCGAAAGGACGCTTGGTGTGTGGGATCAGTGAATTCCAACCGGAAGGTTACGATATCCGTAGACTCCTGTTTCTTGTCCACAATCACGGCAGGATGGATGAGGTAAGGATTGGGTTGCATATTTCCGATGTTCCAACAATTGTAGTGTAGCGTTTCTCCCCCAAAACCTCCAAGATGAGAGGTTCTTACTCTTAAACAGTAAATTTAAAACCAAAAATTCTGAATTCTATCTTAATGAGAAATCTGAGTTTTAATTAAAAGGTGGGAGAGTGATCCAGAAAAAGGGGGCAAGTCACCGAAAGGCCAAGAAGCGGGAGGGAAATTATTAGCAACAATATAAAGAGACAGGATCCTGGATACAAACTAACTTTTTTTTGGCCCCATACTCTGAAAAATAGCGTGACAATATTACTTGCGGAAAATCAATCGCTTTTTTGGAGAGCCTTTAATGAAGTTACCGAAGTTGGAGTTCCAATTTCAGCCCTACGGCTTCCGCGGCCTTTTTCATGGTGTGTAACGTCACCGATTCATTCTCCGGGTCTAGCAAGCGATCTAACTGGGAACGGCTCGTTTCCATGCGGGAAGCCATGGCTGCCTTTGATAGATTTTTTTGTTCCATGGCTTCGCCCAATTTATACGCCAGCACTTTCTTAATCGCATCGGTTTGACAATCTTCATACTGTCCGCCCGCTCTCAGTAATGCTTCAAGCGTGGATCCAGTTCGTGGGTTAGTCTTTTTCTGTTTCATATCGCTCATGCTCCTTCTTGCGTTTGTTCGCCAGTTTCAATTCCTTTTCCGGAGTCTTCTGTGATTTCTTTACAAACCCATGGAGCAGGACCATTTCAGACCCACTCACATAGAAAAACACCCGTGCTATCGTTCCATCCGGTAAATCACTGCGGACTTCTCGAAGCCCGGCATAGCCTGATAAGGACTTACATAGGGGTTCACCACACGGCCAACCAAATTCAACAGCCATCACGTCTCTGCCTATGATCTTTCGATCAGCAATGGGCGAATCCAACAGCCAATCCCTCACAGGCTCTTTCCCACTCGGAAGTCTGTAAAACGTGGCTGTAAGGACCTTCTGAACCTGACTCACATACCATAGTACCAAAATTGGTACATACATGCAATGTTTTTTTGCCCGCGAGGAAGGAACGAAAGGTTGGGTTTTTTCATAGGGTCCTAAACATTGGAAGGTGGTCTGACACGATAGATATGGCCACTTTGCCGGCACCGAACACATACAGCATATTGAATAGTCCCGCCTCAAAACGGAAGGACGCTTTGTGCGTGGGATCGGTGAATTCCAGCCGAAAGGTCACGATATCAGTGGACTCCTGTTTCTTGTCCACGATCACGGCGGGATGGATGAGGTAGGGGTTGGGTGGGTATTGTCAAATAACGAAAATTGAACGCTGAACAGACAATTCACCGAACTATAATCTATTGCTTTATCAGGGATTAAGTTGCCAGCTCCACGCGTAGAGGGACCCAAATTTGGCTTAAGTTGAAAATACCAAAAAAACGTTCTTACCAATTTTTTTACCGGCTTTAAAGATTCGGTCCATGAAAATTTAGCTGGCAGGAGGTCCTTTAAATTGTTTAACGCTTTGACGTTATGACGTCATAGCGGTATAATGTCTTTTTGAAGGAGGTGATATTCCATGGCTACAACTTCCAAACGGTCGACAGTCTACTTTGATGAGAATCTGCATGCGGCATTACGACTCAAGGCAGCGCATACCCACCGATCCGTATCTGACATCGTCAATGATGCCGTGCGAGTGGCACTTGCCGAGGATCAGGAAGACTTGGCTGCGTTCCAGCAGCGTGCAGACGAGCCTACTCTAAGCTATGAAGAATTTCTGAACGACTTGAAGGCCCATGGCCAGTTATAGGCTCACATTTAAGAAGTCGGTCACCAAAGATTTTCGATCCATCTCTAAGAACGATGTTGCTCGCATCCTTAAGCGCCTTGAGGCCTTAGCGGATGATCCCCGGCCCGTGGGAAGTGAAAAATTATCGGGGCAGGAAAGATTTCGGGTGCGACAGGGTATGTATCGCATTATATATGAAATACGGGATGAGGAGCTTGTGATCATAGTGGTCAAAGTCGGACATAGACGAGACGTATATCGGGATTAGGAAACTTGACGTAAAAATGGGGGAAAATGAGGTCCTGTCTTTTGTTGACAAGTTTCAGCAAGTATGGTTAGCCCCTTCTCCCTTGAGTATCCGCGAGGTTTTCTATGTTTAGGAGGAAGGGAAAGGAAATATGTTTTTAGTCAACAAAGGATTTGCCCCTATTTTCTGACCCCACTGTGGCTGGACAAGACGGCCATGGACGGGTCGGAGAAGAAAGGTGGCAGCTACTTTTCTCTTGCCCTTTTTATTTCTTGGTTGATGTCGTGGTTGATCCTAAATCTATTAAACTTTAGATTTCAACCATTTACAGAAGAAGTATAAAAATCAATGTTAGGCTGCTACCAATAAGGTCATGCCACGGCGGACAAATCAGTTTCAAGATCTAATCGCATTGGTGGAACGTGCTTTGGCACCGACCGAGGCTGTTGTGACGAGCTCCGAGTTGTTGACTGATCGCCTTACCGGTACCAGCCGCGAGGCGGACATCGTAATCCGACACCGGGTTGGAAATCACATGATTACGATTTCCGTAGAGTGCACAGGTGCAAAGAGACGAGCGAGCGTCCAGTGGGTCGACCGGATGATCGGGACACACCAATCGCTTCCCACGGATAAGCTGATATTGGTGGCCCGGAGTGGATTTACCAAGGAGGCCCGGGCCAAGGCAACAGCACTGGGGGTCAGCGCCTACGCATTGGCCGAGGCTGAGGCGGTTGATTGGGCTGACACCGTTCGACGGACGACAGAAGTTAAGGTGGTGTCGTTGCTAATGCCTTATCTCGTTGAGGCCACGGTGATACTCGACGCTGATCTGGATACCTGCCCATTACCCAAGAGAACCTCGCAATTGACACGGCCCGTCTCGTGCATCCTGACGGCACCGTCGGTGGCACGGTGAAGGAAGTCATCGAAGGTTGGCTCAAGGACTCCAATGTGCAACAGGCGGTGGAGAAGAAGGCGTTCGTCAATGCAGGTACGATCCTGGCGTTCGAGATCCCAATGAAAAAAGGCGTTCAGGTTGAAACTTCCGACGGACGACGGTACCCG
>JAZFZJ010000307.1:0-6772 GCA_036443915.1 Nitrospirales bacterium | reverse complement strand
GGGGTAGGCCACCCCCTCAGTCAGGTAGGGTGCAGGACAAATTTAATCCCATTCCTCAGACATAAAAGCTTGGGCATATCTGACTTCCTTCCTCTTGGAAATTCCAGTGCCTGACCGATACAGAATGGCAACTCAATTATGGGGTTCTTTTGGTTCCGGTTTTAGTCACGGTTGCACTCAGGATATTCCGGTTTTAGTCACGGTTAGACGATACCACGTCATGCAACGTCAAACTATAAGATGCGACGAATCGCCTTGCTAGGCGCGGCGTTTCCGTGGTACCGTCTAGTACCGTGTTGACTGGTGTAGCGAAAGAAACCTACTTGTCGAGCCAGTCGTCACTAATCTATTCCCAGCATGAAGAGGGCAAACCTGTGAAGGTGAGATATTTCTCAGGCGCAGGAGAATACATTGTGCATTTGAATGTTGACAGTTCACCGACTTGCGACGACTGCCACTTTCCAATTAACGGCTAAGTCATGCCCACCGCCGATGTCGATATCCAGCCCCTTAGGCACAATAGTCTTGGTGAGTAGTTGTATTTGCTAATAACAGGAAAGTCGTAGAGTCGTGACCACGTATCATCTCTGGCTCAAACCTTCTGGAAAGGCCTATGACATTCTTGTTCATACCATTACGGCCCTCAGCAGAGAGTATCATGGCCCATTCTTCGGGCCGCACATCACTCTATTGGGCAATCTACCTGGAACCGAAGAGGAGATTTCTCTTCGATCATCACAACTGGGAACTTCACTTCAACCTTTTGACATTCAACTGACCGCACCTGCCTATCAAGATCAGTACTTTCAATGCCTGTTCCTAAAAGCTCAGGAAACCCCCGCCCTTATCAATGCACATGAAGTGGCATGCAGCCGATTGTTGAAGGCTCACCACCCCTATATGCCTCATCTCAGTCTGTTGTATGGGCATTATCCCATAGAACTCAAAAAAAAGATCATTGCAGCTCTACCTCAAAACCTGTTGCTCAGCTTCACCGTAGATACGTTCGACCTTATCCAGGCAAAAAGTGAAAACCCAAAGGATTGGTGTACCCTTCTTTCTTTCCCGTTCGGTCAATAGAGTCAATTTTCAACTCCTGGTTTATAGAGCACTAACCCGATAGATACGCGTGTGTATCCCTTTCGATACCTCGACTGTCAAGGCTAGGCAGAGAATCCTCACTCCTACTTTTCTCGTCCCTTCGTTTTGTTCGTGAAATCAACCTGTTACCAAAACTTCAATGTGATTTCCCCTTGAAGAAATTCAATTGGCATCAGGATTGCTTCGTACTACGTTCAAGGTATAAATGAGGAAGATTGTTTGACAAGGAATGAAATCATGGAATTACCAGTGTTGGTCATAGGAACGTTCACTTACCTGCTTGGACTCCTTTCGCTTCATATCATTTGGCGGATGTAGAAACCTCTACCAAATCACACCGCAACACATGTTGCGCAAATGGGGACCTCGTAGGATGGATATCAGGTAGACAATTTTGGCGATGAAGAAACCGTCTCAAGGAATTCACCACATTCCTAATGGGAATTCTTGACATTAATAATAAATATGATGGAAAATTTGTTGCCTCTGACTCATCCCATCCATTTGTTGATGAGGGGTCCACGAGATCATGAAATGTATTCTCTTGGTTGATGATCATCAGATGGCTCGGCGAGCGCTAAAACTCTTCCTAGAGCACCATGAATATATCTGTGAAGAAGCCGAACATGGTGAAGCCGCCCTCGCCTGGCTCAAAGAGGGACATGCGGTTGATCTCGTAATTTCAGATAACCAAATGCCAGTGATGACGGGACTTGATTTGCTAAAGCAAATGGCAGCCCATCCCCATTTTTCCTCTCTCCCCGTCATTCTGTATTCTGGAAATGTGACAGAAGACCTCCGGAACCAGGCCCTAGAGGCCGGAGCCTATGCCGTGCTTACTAAACCGTACAAGTTTGCAGATCTGGTCGACACCATCACCAGAATTCTCACTGCTCGGTAATCTGAATCCAAAACCTGCCTTATTCAGGATTCCTCATTCAGCAGCAATCGACCTCTGCACCCGACCTGAAGAAAAAAGACTGGTGGCTGATTATGCACAGCCCGGTGAGAGTTGGGGTTGAATTCGTCAGCAAGACAACGGATCATGGTGGGAAGGAACCAAGATACGAATGTATTCCAGGAATACTGAAGTAAAGAGAAATCGACCAGACTAACACACTCTCTTGGATTCATCTCATAGGTGCACGGCCCGAGATCGCGGTGGGGATAAAGGTATATGGCTTGCCTTTTCGTTGAATCTCTATGGCAACCGATTGTCCCGGATCCGCCCTACACGCCAGCATAAATTCTGCTACATTCTGCAGATCTGTTATTCCATTACAAGACATGACCACATCGCCTGCGGCCAACCCTGCTTTTTCTGCGGGAAGTCCTGCAAGAACGTTATTGATGACAAGGATTCTGCCCTGCAGGCCTTCCCTCCATTCCGTCTCAATCCCTATTCTTCCCTTGCCTATCAGTAAGGTCCAGTCACAAATATTATCAACTTCCCTCCAAGCTCCAGTGGGACACGTTCCCCTTCCGATGGCAACCCGGGTCAAAGAGAGAATGCCTTGTTCCGGATTATTCATTGGTTGTGGATAGTATGCCTTCCCGCTCCACATCACCTCCCCATTTGGCACCTTGATCCCCCAAACAGAGACACGAAGATGACGGACCGTTTCCGCGGGCAACACCTGGGAATTATGAAATGGTGGCACGTGCCCATTCGCTTGACTGCGGTGGTGTGATGCCATCTGAACATCTACAAAGACCACAGAGTCAACCTTTAGTATTTTTCCAACCTTCAAAATCTGGAATTCGTTCTCAGCCGAATGCTCGGGGGAAATATTTTGTTCATAAAGAACCTGTTGCAAGCGAGACAGCTCAACGATTCGCAACCGTCCAAATTTCTTTAACATTCCTTCAGCCTGTGCTACCGCGCCGACATGATTCCCCCAGACCAGGGCAAGGGTGTCCGGTTTAGGAAGAGTGCCCCGAGCACCACTAGAAATGGGCAGAATGGTTCTGTCACACCCTTGGATCCCAAACAAGAGAGTAAAGACTAGTAGCAGGAAAAGGCGCTTTGTCATCAACCAGCTTCTACCTCTATCGCCTGCCCAACCACTCGGATGTCTTGAATCTCCCAGTACGTAATGAGCCCCCGCCCTTGGGTCTTCCTCCATCTGTCCCCTTCCAGTTGAACCTTTTCGCCAACAATCAGAAACAGTCGTACAATGAGGACCTTGAAACGTCTCCGCCTTGAATGATTTTCTCTATCAACTTTCCGTCTTAATTTCTGAGCAAAGCCTCACAAATAATCTGTTCTTCCCACTCAATCTATTCACCCCAAAACAATCTTTGGCAAAAGTGTTTGGGGTTGAGACCCGCAACGGAACTGAGAATTTTAGGAAACCATTCCATGCATGGGAACACGTCATGAGAGAAAATGGTTTCCCAGAGATATACTGAAAGGGTCTGTAGAATAATTCAAATTTTTTCTAATATCGGCTATGCCTGACAAATACGATTACACATCCCAAGAAATCGTGAATGTTCAAAAAGCTTCGTCCAGCAAGGCCGCAGGCCGACCCCGCGCCTTCGCGATGGCATATTTTTTCAACATTCCCTGAAATACTTTTCGTGTAGCTCATAACGTTATGCCTTTAATGCCCCCATCCCTCTACCTTCACCCAATGGCCCTTGGAGTCTTGTAAAAGCTGACAATCACAGTACCGACATTGAGAAAATAGACCAATCTCTGTGCGATGAATTAACTCTAAGGTCGCCAGATGCCACCCTAGTATACAAAGCACTGTCCTCAGAGTTCCCATGATCCCCTTTCGATGAAAAAAGAGGGGTCTCCCCACTTTCACCAATCATTCAAGCGAAGTTAGAGGTCACCGGCTATACCTCAAAAGAGGTATGACATGATTCAATAAAAAAGCCCAAACCCCATGAGGAGTCAGGCTCTTTTAAGAAACGCTCGATCTCCTTATCGTGTGGCCTAGGTTTTTACACCCTTCCGATCCTGCCAAGCAGCCAATTCCCCCAACCCTCTTTCAGATAACAGGATAGTACCGGTTTCGGGGATGGGAGGTACCATCATCTGCTCTAATCACCTCTCCCAGTAACGAAAAACTACCAACTCCCCTCAGTTCATCACTATTGTATCTCCCAATCTGTAGTTACGCTGCCTGGCACCCCTATTTGCTGGATGGTCAGTCCGTTCATCAGCCAGATAGCGACCGCCCCACTACTGGTGTTGTGCCAGATCAGGTCCGCATTACCATCTCCATTTGTATCGCCCACCCCTTCAACCGTCCAACCGGTCGCCACCCCGCCGGGCACGCCAACTTGTTTAATGGTGAGCCCCGTCATCAGCCAAATGGCCACATTCCCATTGCTGGGATTGCGCCACACAATGTCGGCTTGGCCGTCCCCATCCAGATCGCCCACGCCCTCAATGGTCCAGCTTAACAACACACTCCCTGGCACGCCGACCTGTTTAATGGTGAGCCCCATCATCAGCCAAATGGCCACGCTCCCATTGCTGGAATTGCGCCACACGAGATCCGCTTGGCCATCACCATCCACATCCCCCACCCCCTCAATGGTCCAGTTTAACGGCACGCTGCCCGGCACGCTGATCTGTTTAATGGTGGGCCCCATCATCAGCCAAATGGCCACGTTTCCAGTGCTGGAATTGTGCCACACGAGATCCGCCTGGCCATCTCCATCCACATCACCCACGCCCTCAATGGTCCAGTTTAACGGCACGCTGCCCGGCAGGCTGATCTGTTTAATGGTGGTCCCCATCATCACCCAAATGGCCACGCTCCCATTGTTGGTATCGCGCCACACAATGTCGGCTTGGCCGTCCCTATCCACATCGCCAATTCCTTCAATCGTCCAGCCTGTCGATGTGCCACCTGGTACCTCCACCAGTTGGATTGTGAGGCCATTCATCAGCCACAGGGCAACCACCCCACTAGTGGTGTTTTGCCAGACAATATCGGTATTGCCATCACCATTTAAGTCCCTAAACGGGAGAGGAGGAGAATCAACCACGGGCGGGTCAAACAGAGGAGGAGAATCAACCACGGGCGGGTCAAACAGAGGGGGAGAGTCCACCACGGGCGGGTCAAACAGAGGGGGAGGGTCAGACGGAGGAGGTGAGTCGAACAGAGTCCCTCGGCCACCCAACTTCGCCACAACCATATTTTTGGGGGAAGAAGGTTTCTTACCAGTATTGGGAGCCATCAGCGTGGTCTCGTTGTGCTCCCCAAGCCCAAAGGGTTCCGAACTACCAAACTGACCCATCGCATAGTGGTAGCCTGCCGCATCGACCGGGATACCCCTGCCCCCAATTCCTGCCCCGGCCCACTTGGCCCAAGCCCATTCTTGAACCTGTGCGGCCTCGACACTTGGTAATATTAATCCAAAAATCAGCGTCGTCACCAGATAGCAGTTGTACAACTCTTGTTTCGGATAACGAGTTCTTTCCTTCATTATGTCATTCCTCCAACCGGCCAAGATGATAAATGTCCAGTTCTTGATTTTCTATTCCTTAGGGGCTCTGCCATCATAAAAATTATTCGTTTCATAGGTTCTTGCCTCTACATCTTTTTAATAGGAAAAACAAAAGCCTCTCCCCCTCTTCCTGCCATGGAGGTCTCTACACGATTCTCATTGCGGTGCTAAAAGCTAGCACTCACCCGGGGTGCCACTCTAGCTAATGAGGCTTAGGAAGCAACTCCCTCAACAAGCAAGAAGGGGAATCACTCAGCAGACCCCAGGTCCGGAAGATTCCCACAGGTTCCTCCTTCATCACCTCATTTCTCCAAAAAAAAAGCCCTTGAGGATGTCTGATCCCCAAGGGCCCTCCGTGGCCATCTCCTCGTACTCTTGTGTCACATGTGGTGATGCGGGAGGTGGTTCCTCCGCTTCACCAACACAACATTGGGTTCCACGATAGCGAGTCTATACGAAAAAGTCCATCGCTCAACCATAGAAGGAAAATGATTAGGCACATATGGTCCGGGCATTGAACCATGTCAGGGAAGGATCGGAGTAGTAGGTACTACTGAGTGGATGAACGATTATCGAACTTTTCTGACCGAAAAACTATACCTGAACATCTTTGATTTTGGTCATATAGGGCAGATACCAGATTTTTTTGACCATACGACCAAAGGCCATTTCAGGCAAGACATTCATGTGGCGAGACTTATCACGGCACATGACCTTGGCCAAGTCCTCAATCCATTTGAGCATTTCAGGTTTTCGCTGAAAAGAGTGGCCCTTGTTGGCAGTGGGTGCCTTCATGATGATCCTCCATGGGTGGATGAGTAATAGAGAGATTGAGGATCTACAAAGAGTCTTCATAGAGTCTCTACCAAATTTTTCTATTTAGGGAAACCTGCGAAAACCCTTGCCAGCATTGGCTAGGGGAGAAGGATTTGAACCCTCACAGCCAGAACCAGAATCCCAAGCCACCTCACTATGATTAACACCTACTGAGAAGGAAAGAGTGCCACAAAACCCTTATCAACACAAGAGTTTTGCTCCTTTAAAGTGCGACTAAGTGTGATTCAGGTAGATTGGGAACTGGGACCAAAACTGGGAGTAAAGCTGGGAGTAAACATGGAGTGAATATACCCCCACCCCCAATGGGCACACTCCCCACCCGGCCTACTTGGGTGATGGGACCCAGTCGCTCAACGCGGGA
>JAZFZJ010000306.1:0-20033 GCA_036443915.1 Nitrospirales bacterium | reverse complement strand
CCTATTATGTATTAGCTGATGTGTCGCGATTGCCGGGTGTGACTGGAAAAGATCGAGCGATGTATGTGTTAGAGAAGACTGGAGTGGCCGGTGTGCCCGGTGAGGCGTTCTTTCAGGGTGACCTGGGAAGGCAGTTTATCCGGTTTAGCTATGCCAAGACCGATGCGGATTTGGATGAGGCTTGTGAAAGGTTACAAAAGCTATCATGACGAACCAGGGCCGGAAAAACCCCTCGTTCTGATTTTTCGCCCTTTGCGGGCCTTACGGACTCCTCTTTAGCCCACCTGAGTGCAGGTTTGGGCCCCCCAGCACAACAAAACCCTGGCCCTTCCCGAAGTACAGGGTATTTTGAACATGTCCTCGTACTCTTGATGGCGTGAGGTTACCTCCAACGGGGAACCCAATTGAAGAAAATTTGCATTTTTCACCCCCCCTCCTTTTTAGGGGGGCCTGACTGCCTACAGGCGCTCCCTCATTTGGGGAATAGTATCGACACCAGCTTTTAGTTTTGAATGGGAAAGAGTGAGATGACATCCTCCCACCCCTTCGTTTAACTGGAAAGGTCTTATGATTCAGACTGAGCAACTTGCTCCAGGCACGATCATGTTTCATGTTCGCGGCCGATTTGATCAGGGAACCGCGAAGGAATTGGGTTTGTTAGTTTTTCGTTCCTATCGCCTTGGGTGTATGACGTTTCTGTTCAATCTCAGTCAGGTCACGTTTCTAGATCAGGCCGGAAACCATCACCTGACGATGATCCGAAGGGGATTGAGAGAGAAGGGGAAAAGCTATAGGGTCATCGGCCCTCCCTCTTCGATCGGGGACCAACTTATTATTCGCACCACTCTTCAACATCTGCCACCGGAAACCTGGAATTAGTTTTCTTCCTCCAAAGTCTGTATCAGCCATTCTTCTCCTGTAGAAAACATAAATATTCCCTTTTCCCCCTGTTTCAATTTCTCTTTGATTTCACTCAAAAACCACAATCCACACCCCATTATCCTCTCTACCGAGCTTTTTGACTCAGACAGGAAGCCCTCCGTAGCCTTCGGGAGTATACCCGCTATCCCCCTTCGCCTTTGACGAAGGGGGCTCTTTCATCCAGGGAAATTGTGCGCTGATTTCCTAGCCAACCTGCAGCTAATACGAGTCTGGGGTGGGGAGATCTAGTTCGGATTGAGTGGCCTCAGGAACAATCTTTTCCAAGCGGCGATGATACTCTCGCAGACGTTGTTGTTGGTCAGGGGTAAATTTGATGGTTTCCTGATTGTGCAGGTCCACTAACTGTTCCACACATTGTAGAAGGGGCGGAACGGCATCAAAGACTTTCCCAGCCTCAAAGGCTTCTAAGGATTCCACAAATAACGGGGGAAGCGGCTTATAGGTGAGTCCAGCACGATCCCGAAAACGGTAGACCGTATCTTCATAAGCCTCAATCGCCTCAGGGGTGGGTCGAAGGCCGCCTGGAAGGGACATGTGTGATGTCGCTGGCACTTTTGCGGCAAACGCCCCAAGACTCGCGATCAATTCGCCCAACGTATCTAGGACTTGGCCTGGTTCGAGTTTTGAGTCTTTACTCATTCACGAAAATCTACTCAAATCACCTAGTTGACTGTCAAGACAATGAAGTTTTTGGTTCTGCTGCTTTCAAGGCCATCCGCACAGCCTCCATATCTTCTGGTAGTGGCGCCGAAAAGGTCAACTGTTGTTTGCTGACCGGATGCACAAAGCCTAAGACTTTCGCGTGTAACATGACGCGAGGTACTGAGATTCCTCCCACCTCCATCACCTTTTTCCCACCATAGGTCTGATCGCCCAAGATGGGACACCCGATGGCTTTGAGGTGCACTCGAAGCTGATGAGTGCGTCCGGTGCCAGGGAATAATTCCATATGCGCCGCCGTGGCTCCAAACCTCTCCTTTACTTTGTAGGAGGTGAGTGATTCTTTGGGACTGGTCGTGCGCGAAGAAAAGGTTTTCCGATCCTTGGTGTCCCGACCGATGGATAATTCAATCCGGCCCACTCGTGTTTTTGGACTTGTCCATACTAGGGCCTCATAGATTCGAGTAATCGAATGGGCTTTGAATTGGGCAGCTAATACACGGTGGGCTGGATCTGTTTTGGCCACCACTAAAATCCCAGTGGTATCCTTGTCCAACCGATGCACGAGTCCAGGCCGTTCTTTTCCACCAATAGAAGAGAGATGGCCTTCTTCGCTTTGCATATGATGCAAGAGGGCGTTGACTAAGGTCCCGGTCCAATGGCCAGGTGCAGGATGGACAACCAGGCCAGCTGGCTTATTAATAACCAGAAGTGACTCATCTTCATAAAGAATATGAAGCGGAATCGATTCTGGACGGATGTCTATGGGCTCAGGACGGGGAACGACCAACACAATACGGTCACCGGGCCTGACCTTATGGCTCGGTTTCACGACTTGGCCTTCGACCGTAATTTGGCCCTCTGCAATTAACCGTTGTAGGGCTGTTCTGGAAAAATACGGGTCGCGACTCGCAAGAAAATGATCCAAGCGTTTTGGTGATTCACCAGCAGTAACGATAAATTCCGTCCGCGTGACAACGTGCGGCATGGTTGGAAAAAGAAGTGGAGAGGTTAGAGAATGCTAGGAATGACGAGGGTCGCCTTGTTGACGATAACGATCCGCGATTTTTTGGCGGAGGCGAGCTTTTTCCAGACTTATGCGGGCTTCTTCCACCTCGGAAGGCAGGCCACCCCGTTCCAGTCGTTCTTCAGCTTTCCGCACAGCCGTCTCAGCTCGCTCCACATCAATATCTTCGGCCTTTTCTGCAATCTCTGCGAGGATCGTGACTTTGGTCGGAGTCACCTCCGCAAAACCCCACAACACCGACATAAACTCGGCATGTTCTCCCACCCGATATTCCAACTCACCAATGCGTAGAGTGGTAAGAAAGTGGCAGTGCCCGGCGAGAACACCAAAGTCGCCTTCACTTCCCGGAGCCGACACATAGTCAACGTCTTTACTGACCAACTGGTGGTCTGGGGTGAGGACTTCAAGATGAATTTTGCCTAAAGAGGCCGTTCCAGCAGAATCAGCCATTACCGTTTATATCCAAGTTTTTCAGCCTTTTCGATCGCCTCTTCAATAGGCCCAACCATATAAAAGGCTTGCTCGGGCAAATCATCGTATTTGCCATCCACGATTTCTTTAAAACTCCGCACGGTATCTGCCAGTTTGACGTATTTTCCGGGTGACCCGGTAAAGGCCTCTGCGACATGGAAGGGTTGAGAGAGAAATCGTTGTAGCTTCCGGGCCCTGGCTACTGTTTGTTTATCGTCTTCCGACAATTCATCCATCCCTAAAATAGCAATAATATCCTGCAGATCCTTATACCGCTGTAAGGTTCCTTGTACTCGTTGCACAACTTGGTAATGTTCTTCCCCAATAATATAGGGATCTAAAATCCTAGACGTGGAATCCAAGGGATCCACGGCAGGATAAATGCCTAACTCGGCCAATTGGCGAGACAACACAGTCGTCGCATCCAAATGAGCGAAGGCGGTGGCTGGAGCAGGATCGGTGAGGTCATCGGCGGGCACATAAATGGCCTGCACAGAGGTAATAGATCCTTTTTTGGTGGACGTGATCCGTTCTTGGAGAGTCCCCATTTCCGTCCCCAAAGTCGGTTGATACCCAACGGCTGATGGCATTCGGCCCAGCAAGGCCGACACCTCCGACCCGGCTTGGGTAAATCGGAAAATATTGTCGATGAACAGCAGCACATCTTGGTGTTCTTCATCACGGAAGTATTCCGCAATTGTCAGTCCTGTTAGTCCGACTCGAAGGCGAGCGCCTGGAGGCTCATTCATTTGGCCGTAAACCAGTGCCGCTTTGGATTGGGAAAAATCTTTAGGATCGATAACTTTGGAGTCTTGCATTTCATGCCAAAGATCATTCCCCTCACGGGTTCGCTCACCGACGCCAGCAAAGACCGAGAATCCACCATGATGCAAGGCAATATTATTGATGAGTTCCATGATGATGACAGTTTTTCCTACACCAGCGCCTCCAAACAAGCCAACTTTTCCCCCTTTGGAATAGGGTTCGAGCAAGTCAACCACTTTGATACCAGTCTCCAAAATCTCCGTTTTAGTTTCCTGATCTTCAAGTAGTGGAGCCGGACGATGAATTGACCATCGTTTTTCGGTTGGGATCTGGCCAAACCCATCCACTGGCTCACCCAGAACGTTGACCACTCGCCCAAGGGTCTCGCGCCCGACCGGAACAGAAATGGGGGCACCCGTGTCTTGGACCTGTAACCCCCGCACCAGCCCATCGGTTGATGACATCGATATGGCCCGCACTCGATTTTCCCCGAGATGTTGGGCAACTTCCATCGTTAGTTTGATGTCAGAATCCCCGTTTGGATCCCCTGTGCTTTGAGCAATCGTGAGGGCATTAAATATATTAGGGAGTTTTCCAGGTGGGAACTCAATATCCACCACAGGTCCAATGACTTGTACAACTTTTCCATTTTCTGCACTCGTACTCACCATAGACTCCTTGTTTGAAAAAGGTGAAGACACGGCCCAGGCTTAACAAGCCACCGGGTCTTCTGACCCTTTGATTATTTTAGGGCTTCTGAGCCTCCCACAATGTCCATCAACTCTTTGGTAATGGCCGCCTGCCGTGTTTTGTTATAAAACAGCGTCACTTTTTTGATGAGTTCCCCTGCATTTCTGGTCGCCCCATCCATGGCAGTCATGCGTGCGGCCTGTTCGGCCGCAGCAGATTCCAATAATATTCGATAGGTTTGAATTTCGAAATATTTGGGCAATAAGGTTTCGAGCAGCTCTTTTTCATCGGGCTCGTACAGGTACCCACCGCCTGTATACCGATTTTCCTTTTCGTTGGGTTCATGAAGCGGTTCGATAGGAAGCCATTTTTCAACGGTCACTTCCTGTTGCATCACCGACTTAAATTCGTTGTACACCACATAGCCTTCATCAAAAGCACCTTCTTGGTATTGGGAGACAATATTGTGCCCAATTTCCAAGGCATGTTCAAAACTGAGTCGGTCGAAGACCCCACCCCTTTCCTTACGAATAGGCCAATCTCGACGCCGGAAAAAGTCAATGGATTTTCGGCCTATAAGGCTCACCGAGACTTGCTTGCCTTGCCGGGATTGCTCTTCCAAAAATTCGACAGCTCGGCGCAAAATATTGGCATTGAACGCTCCGCATAGCCCTCGATCACTGGTCACCACTCCTAAGACAATGGTATTCCCATCACGCCGTTGGAGGAGGGGATGAGATTCACGATTGACGCGTTGGCTGAGATTCCCAATCACTTCCCGCATCTGAAGGGCATACGGCCTGGCCGCCAATATACGATCTTGGGCACGCTTGAACTTCGCCGCTGACACCATCATCATGGCTTTCGTAATTTTCTGGGTGTTTTTGACGGACGCAATTTTCCGCCGAAGACTTTGGAGACTGGGCATAGCAAATGAACTTAATCGACCTTGTCGTATCCCTTAGACTTTTTGAATTCGGTAATGATCTGTTTGAGCTGCCCACCAAATTCCTCATCGATTTTCTTTTTGGCCACAACTTCTTCCCGAATTTTTGGGTATTTTTCCTTGATATAGGCCAAGAGATCTTGCTCAAACTCCCGAATTTTGTTCACAGGAATATTATCGATCAACCCATTCACCCCTGCGAAGATTGACACTACTTGATCAGCAACGGGCATCGGTTTGTATTGCTCTTGTTTCAGCAATTCCACCATACGCGCCCCCCGAGCCAATTGGGCTTGGGTGGCTTTGTCTAATTCACTGCCAAATTGGGCAAAGGCGGCCATTTCACGATATTGCGCCAAATCCAATCGTAGCGTTCCAGCCACTTGCTTCATCGTTTTGATCTGAGCAGCACCGCCGACCCGCGAAACCGATAAACCCACGTTAATGGCCGGTCGAATCCCGGAATAAAACAGGTCAGCTGCCAAATATATTTGTCCATCTGTAATGGAGATGACATTCGTTGGAATGTAGGCCGACACATCGCCTGCTTGCGTTTCAATGATAGGAAGGGCAGTCAAACTCCCTGCGCCTTTTTCATCGCTCATCTTCGCAGCCCGTTCCAATAACCGTGAGTGCAAAAAGAACACGTCACCCGGATAGGCTTCCCGTCCAGGCGGTCGGCGGAGGAGGAGAGAGAGTTGACGATAGGCCGTCGCATGTTTGGACAAATCGTCAAAGACAATAAGGGCATGCTTCCCGTTGTCTCGGAAATATTCTCCCATCGTGACACCGGCATACGGTGAAAAAAATTGGAGGGAAGCTGAATCACTGGCTGTTGCCGATATCACCGTTGTGTATTCCATGGCCCCATGATCGTCTAAAGTTTTCACCACTCGGGCCACGGTGGAGCGCTTCTGTCCAATGGCAACATAAAAACAATAGACGCCAAGGCCTTTCTGATTGATGATGGTGTCGACCGCAATAGCCGTTTTCCCTGTTTGCCGATCTCCGATGATTAATTCCCGTTGGCCCCGTCCCACCGGAATCATGGCATCGATGGCTTTCAGACCTGTTTGAAGGGGCTCTCCCACTGATTGTCTTTCCACGACACCGGGAGCCCGAATTTCAATGAGTCGGGTTTCTGTGGAATGGATTGGACCTTTTCCATCAATGGGCATTCCAATAGCGTCTACTACCCGACCTACCAACGCCTCCCCAACCGGTACCTCGGCAATACGGCCAGTTCGTTTGACAGGGTCTCCTTCACGAATTTGCGTATCTTCACCCAAAAGCACCACCCCAACACTATCTTCCTCCAGGTTTAACGCCACTCCATACAAACCACCGGGAAATTCCAATAGTTCCCCGGCCATTGCCCCTTCCAGGCCATAGACCTTGGCAATATTGTCACCCACTTGAATGACGTAGCCCATTTCATTGACATCAACTCGCTTGTCAAAGCCCTTAATTTTTTCCTTGATAATGGAACTAATTTCTTCTGCTTTGATCTGCATGGATTATCCCTTCGTCAACTGATCTTGCATGCTGGTTAATCGCCCCTGCACGGTATTATCAAATATCTGACTGCCAATTTTGAGTTTCAATCCGGCAATGAGATGGGGCTTAACGTTAAAATCTACCTCAACCTCTTGGTGAAGTGTCTGTGTCAACTCCCGCTTAATTTGCTCTTTTTGCGTGGCATCCATCTGTGTGGCTGATTCCACCAAGACTTGTTGAATTCCCTTTTGCTGGTCGGCCAATTCCGCAAAGGCCTCAGAAATTTCAGGAAGCAATATGGCTCGATTTTTTTTCAGCAGTTGAGTGAGAAAATCTCGCATGACGGGAGGGGCCTGCATTCGTTGACTTAATTCATCTAAAACCGCCCGTTTTTCCTCAAAATGAAATACAGGAGAGGCCAACACATGTTTCAAGGCAGAGTTTTCTGCCAGGCCTTGGGAAAATGCAACCAGGGCATTTCGCGCGGGTCCGATACCCGATTCTTCGAGCAATTGAAAAAGCGCCGATGCATACCGACGCCCGATGATGCTTTTGTTCACGGTTTACAGAGAGTCAAGGCAGCCACATTTTGAATGGAAATTGGGCGTGTAGCAAGCGCATGAACGTAGCATGGAGGATAAGGCCTGTCAACCAGAAAGAGCGGATGTAAAAGGGATTTTTCTCTCTTAACCCACACTAGTTAAGAGGAAGAGACTTACGAGATGGGAGCACCCACGTATACGGGGGCTTTGTCAGATTCTTGGGGTGTCTGAATAATTCCGCCCCCAAGCACCCAATCCCCGAGGTAAAACACCGCCGATTGCCCAGGGCTTAATGCTCGGACCGGCGTGTCAAACTTGAGTGAGATAGTACCCTCACTTGACCATTGAATCGTCGCCCCCACAGGTGGGGAATTATAACGAAATTTGACGTCTACCCGCTGACCATTGGACAGTTTGTCTGCAGCAAAGAAATTCAGGTCAGAAACCTGGCAGGTGGTGGTATCTAAATCCTCAGCTGGACCCAATACTACCAGGTTCATGTCCGGAATCACCCGTTGAACATATAAACGGTGGCCTTTGGCGATACCTAGTCCTTTTCTTTGACCTGGCGTATAGAAAGCCACGCCTAGGTGCTGGCCAAGTTCATTTCCCTGGGTATCAACAAACGTCCCAGGCCTGGAAGCTTGGGGGGCATGTTCCTTGAGGAATTGTCGGTAATCCCCTTGGGTCACAAAACAAATTTCCTGGCTTTCTATGAGTTCTTCTACGGGAAGGCCCATGGCCTCCGCCTCTTCCCAAACCTGGGTCTTTTCCATGGCCCCCAGGGGAAAGACCATGTTGGAAAGCCACTTGGGAGGAATTCGATACAAGAAATAGGACTGGTCCTTTTTCGTATCTCGGCCACGGGCAAGAAATGGGGTACCTTGTTCATCCCGGTGGATCATGGCGTAGTGTCCGGTAGCCACATAATCAGCCCCGATTTCCTCAGCCACTTGAAACAGACCCCCAAACTTCACTCGCTCATTGCATCGAACACAGGGATTCGGCGTCGTTCCCTGGAGGTAGCCATCAATGAAATCGTCGATGACTCCTTGCTGAAATTTTTCTCGGGTCTCAATCACCTGGTGGGAGATACCCAACATCTCGGCCACATGTTTGGCCATGCCCACTTTACAACAGCCTCGGTCCTGCCACCGTTTGGACACGGCTGTTTCATCTTCTTCTTCCCAAACCTTCAGGGTAACTCCAAGAACCTCGAAGCCCTGCTCACACAGGATTTTAGCCGCCACAGAGCTATCCACACCCCCACTCATACCCAACACAACTTTGGGGTGAGCCAAGCGGGTCATTAGAGGCTCAGTGACTCGGTTGCCAATTTTGGTACAGTCGTTTGGCCATTCGTCAGTTCGCGATTGTCCAGGTCCATATCTAATTTAGGGGTCGCCCCCATATCACATTCACCTTGGAAATACACGCCCTCTTCAATGGCAAAGGCAGGAGTGTGCACGTCTCCAATGAGAACAGCCGGTTTCAGAAGCTGGATTTTCTTATTAGCCGTAATGACTCCCTCAATCCGCCCACTACTGACAATAGTCCCGCCCGTGATGGTCCCCTTGATCAAGGCATTTTCGCCAATAATCAAGGTATCATCAATCGTGATTTCCCCTTCAAAATTCCCATCTACCCGCACTGTTCCCTCAAATTGGGCTTTTCCTTTAAAATCTACACCTTTCCCTAAAAAGGTGTAGTACTCTTGCCCAAATCCTGACTCCTTGTTCGACTTTTCTTTTTCACCCCACATGCTATCCTCCTCTCATCCAGTAATTGCCACTCGAGTGGTAAGTCAGGATCTCCATGTCCTCTGGGAACATTCCCGAAATATACAGGCCGAAATACTTACTTTTCCTACTTAACCCTGACAACTTCTTCAACCGAGACGACGAGTTTCGCATCCCTGCCCTTTCGCTCGCCATTTTTAGACATATTGCAGGTTCCATTAAACAGCACCCCTTCATCCATTGAGAGTTGGGGAGTCGTAATAGACCCTTCAAACACCGCTGGGCTTAATAATTTCACTCGACATTTCGCCTCAATCTCACCGTTAATTCGACCTTGACAGGTCACGGTACCAGCCTGGATTTTGGCATTGATGACAGCTTTCTGCCCGATGATCAAATTCCCATCGGTATAAATTTCCCCTTCCAGGCGTCCATCTATTCTGACGGTTCCTTGGTACCGAATGGATCCCTTGAAGGTTACCTCTTCCCCAACAAAAGCAATGATATCATCAGATTCCTCATGATTGTTTGAGGTGACCGGACTTGGGGTAACCGGAGATTCCTCTGGTTCTTGAATGGGTTCTGGATTATTTTTTCCAAACATGGAGACCCTCCCTCATTTAATAACTTTCTCTTTCGTGCATCCCTACCATGACTGGCCAGGCTGCACAACCCTTTTTCATACAATTAATTGAATGAATGTGTACCCTAAGATCGGAAGAGGACCCCACGTTTTGACTGAATCCCTTCAAATTCTATTCCAAAATCATGGAAGTAATCCGATCCAACTCCTCATCTGAATAATACCGAATAATTAACCGACCCCCTTTGACTCCCCCTCTCAATTGCACCTTCGTCCCCAAATGTTTTCGTAAATGCTCTTCTAGATTCTGAAATCGGTGAACCTCTCTTTTTTGGGAATTGGCAGAGCGATCTTTTTTTTGACCCGCTACGATTTGTTCAGTTTGCCGAACAGACAGACGGTCAGACACGATCCGTCGTGCCAGCTGAATTTGGACACTTGCTTGCGAGATGCCCGCTAACACCTTGGCATGACCTAAACTGAGTGCATCAGACTCAATAAATTGTTGAACCTCTTTTGGAAGCATCAGCAGCCGCAACATATTCGCAATGGATGATCGATCTTTCCCTACTGACCTTGCAACAAGATCCTGAGTCAAGCCAAATTCACCCATTAGTTGGGAATAGGCTCTCGCTTCTTCCATGGGGTTAAGGTCCTGACGCTGAATGTTTTCCACCAATGCAAGGGCCAAGGCTTTCTCATCGTTCGAGTTCCGTACCAAGGCAGGAATAGTAGGTAACCCGGCAATTTTTACCGCTCGCAACCGACGTTCCCCGGCAATGAGTTCATACATCCCATCGCCTTTGCGCCGAACCACGATCGGTTGGAGAACACCATGTTCTTGCACGGACTGCACTAATTCGCTTAATTCATTCTCAGCAAACGTGGTTCGTGGCTGATACCGATTTGGGAGAATCTGTTCCACTGAAAGGCTGGAGACCACTTCGCCATGCTGTTCAACCTTCCAGACCAGGGTCTTTTTCTCGGGAAGCAAGGCTTGTAGGCCTTTACCCAACGCTTTCTTTTCCATTCGTGAGAATCTCCTTGGCTAAGTCGAGATAGGCCTTGGCCCCGCTGGAGGCAGCGTTATAGGACAAGACAGGTCTTCCATGGCTTGGTGCTTCCGCCAAGGCCACATTCCGGGGGATAACTGTTTGAAAGACTTGGTCCTTAAAAAAACTTCGAATTTCGGTTTGAACTTGTCGCGAAAGATTAATGCGAGAATCATACATCGTCAATACAATACCCTTAAGGCTCAGTTTAGGGTTCAATGAATCCCGAATTCTCCCGATATTCCCCATAAGTCGACCTAGCCCTTCCATAGCATAATATTCACACTGGACCGGAATAATAAGGGATGAGGCCGCGACAAATGCATTAAGGGTTAAAAGCCCAAACGCCGGAGGGCAATCAATGATGACAAAATCATAGCTCTGGAGATCTTTGATAACATATTTCAAGATAGATTCTCGATCTGAAATATTGGACAACTCAATTTCAGCCCCGACTAAGTCGCCCTTAGAAGGAAGGACAGAAAATCCATGAATACGTGTAGGTAAAATTACTTTATCAAGAAGGCGTTGCTCGATCAAACATTCATAAATAGTGGCGCCTTCTGTCTCCACCGACACGCCACTGGTTGCATTAGCTTGTGGATCCAAGTCAATCAACAAGACAGACTTTCCGGATACAGCCAAGGAAGCACTGATGTTAATAGCCGTCGTGGTTTTTCCCACTCCCCCTTTTTGATTGGCGATGGCAATGATGTTGTTCAAAGGAAATCTACTGTTATCTTTGGTTTTCGTTCTACGTGGAACATGCCCATGGCTTAGCTCAGGGAGAATATTTCATTATGGACAAGACCCGCGTTCCAAAACCGTATGGTAAGTCATAGGAAATTTCATCACACAAATCCATGCCTTGAAGTGTATCTGGATTGTCAATTTTTTGAGAGCGAAAAACAACTAGTTTCCCGTCTTTTTTCAATATTTTTTTTACAAACGGCAAGATAGTGACGAAATTCACGCCTTTGATCAATGCTAGATCACACTTCTCCTCATCAGGCCCGAAAAGTCTATCGTCTTCCATCCGACTCTGTAAGACTGAAATGTGTTTCAAATGGAGTTTTCCAATGACATTATGGAGAAATGCAGTCTTATTGGCTTTTGGCTCCATTAAGAGAACCTGAAGAGTGGGAAATGCCAACTTCAGAGGAATTCCGGGAAAACCACCGCCTGAACCAATATCTAGGATTAATCCTCCTTGGTTTTCAGAAAACGCCAAAGATCCCGCTAAAGAATCTACAAACAACAACACCGTCCGCTCTTCTTCCGTCTGTAACCCAGTCAAGTTGACGGAACGATTCCAACGGCACAATTCAAGGTAATGTAACCAGAATTTATTTAAGGTTTCCTCAGAAAAGGAAAATCCAAGACATTTTGCCCCATGGATGAATTTTTCTAAAAATGCCTTGCTATTGTGGATATGTTCCACGTGGAACATCAATTTCTATGTGCAAAAAGGATCGGACAAAAATCTCATAATTAATAAGGAAAATATTCTGTATGCCTTACAGAACATTCCTTAAGCCCAGATCTAGTATACCTAGCTCGCTTTTTTGTGTCTTTCCACAGCGACCAAGAGAAGAGAAATCGCCGCAGGAGTGACTCCGGAAATCCTTGAGGCTTGCCCAATAGATGAGGGCCTGACTTTTTTTAATTTTTCGACTACTTCATGTGAAAAACCCTTTATTTCCCCATAATCGAAGTATTTTGGAATCTTCCGGCTCTCCAATTTTTTAAATTGCTCAATCATCTGTTCTTGTCGCTTGATATACCCTTCATATTTCACGGCGATTTCCACTGCTTCCACAACGTTTCGATCCATTTCTTGTTCGCCATGTAAAAATGGATGTAAATCATCATAGGAAAGTTCAGGCCTTCTTAAAAGCTTGAGAAGCGAGGAACTTGTAGGCGCGCCCTCAAATACAATGGATTCCTGAAGGTGTAGGTCTGGTATTTTCGTAAAAGTATTCCCCAGCCTGTGTAATTCCTTGTTCACCTTCTCCCACTTCCGCTGAAATACATCAAATTCATCTTGGGAAACCAAGCCCAGACTATATCCAATGTCCTTTAACCGATAATCGGCATTGTCTTCACGAAGAACCAGCCTATATTCCGCTCTAGACGTAAACATTCGATAGGGCTCGCGGGCATCTTTGGTAATCAAATCATCAATTAAAACACCAATATACCCCTTTGACCGATCCAGAATAAGGGGAGAGGCTCCCTTAACCCCAAGCGCGGCATTAATACCTGCCATCAACCCCTGAGAGGCGGCCTCCTCATAGCCTGAGGTTCCATTTATTTGGCCGGCATGAAACAGGCCATCCACTAATTTTGTTTCCAAGGTTTCGTGAAGTTGGCAGGGGGGGAAATAATCATATTCAACGGCATACCCAGGTCTGAGAAAGATGGCCTTTTCTAATCCAGGGATAGTTTTAACAAAAGCCTGTTGCACGTCTATGGGAAGGCTCGTAGAAATGCCGTTCGGATAAAAGGAATGGGAACCCAGAACTTCTGGTTCCATGAAAATTTGATGCGTGTTTTTGTCGGCAAACCGCACCACTTTATCTTCAATTGAAGGACAATACCGTGGACCTGTTGATTCAATTATCCCACAATACATGGGAGAACGGTCCAAATTTTCCCTTATAATTCGGTGGGTTTCCTCATTCGTACCTGTAATGTGGCAATCAATTTGTGGGTTAGCTATTTCTTTGGTTTTCGTTGAAAATGGACGAGGAACAGGATCGCCTGGTTGTGGGATCATGACGTCGAAATTTATGGAATCACGCTCCAGTCTAGGCGGGGTTCCGGTTTTTAATCGGCCTAACTCAAATCCAAAATCTCGCATGCAATCCGAAAGGTGTTCGGCAGAGGGTTCACCAGCACGCCCCCCAGGCAGATGATTTAACCCAATATGCATCAGACCTTTGAGAAAAGTTCCCGAGGTCAGAACAACTGCTTTTGTTACGATCATTTCACCGGTACTTGTTCGAACACCATTTACCGCGCCATTCGATGTGAGAATTCGGTCAACGGTGCCCCGTAGAATGGTCAAATTGTCCTGCCTGGCCAAGGTCTCCTGCATAAAAGAGGCATAGAGGTTTTTGTCACACTGAACTCGCGTAGCCCGAACCGCAGGTCCCTTGCGAGTATTCAGGGTACGGAATTGAATTCCTGCCTTATCGGTATTCACCCCCATTTCCCCGCCAAGCGCATCAATTTCCTTAACCAGATGTCCTTTACCAATTCCACCAACGGCTGGATTGCATGGCATTTGTGCAATCTTTTGGGGGTCAATGGTCAACAGAACCACCCTGCATCCCATTCTGGCCCCAGCTAAGGCCGCTTCACACCCGGCATGCCCTCCTCCGACGACCACAATGTCAAATTCTTTACTCATAACTCATCCTATGGACCTGTTGAAAAAGGCCGCCCGCGGCATTCCCTGCCTTCGCCGGAGCGGTTTCGCGCAAGCAGGTCGGGCCTTTGTCGTCCTCACGTACTCCGTGTGCTCCAGGCGCCAAAGCCCCTGCGGCCTGGCCCGAGGAAAGGCACGTCTTGCTGTGCAGGGGCTGGGCGGGTAAGACAGCGGGCTTTTTTGAACAGGCCACTGGCTTGTCAAGATTCATGGAATTGGCAAGATGGGATTGACAATGTAAAATTTTGGAAATATTCATAATTCCCCCCATTCCTCACCCTTCCTAGGATTTTCTTTATCATATTGATTTCATAATAATATGTCCCCTACTTGCCAATGCAAAACTCCCGAAAGATTTGATCTAAGATATCTTCATTGGTGACGATGCCAACAATCTCTCCCAAAGCATTCAGGGCCACTCGCAGTTCTAGGGCAACACATTCGGAAGAATGGGTATTATCGATTGCTATAATAGCATTCTGTAAGGCCTTGCCTGCATTTTCCAGAAGCACCTTATGCCTCAGCTTAGATATTAAGACTGAATCTCCAGTTTCATACAGTTGGCCGACAGCCAAATGCTTAATGGCTTGTTTTAAGCTATCAATTCCTTCACCCGTTAACGCGCAAACCTGGAAACATTTTACCCTTTCTGGGTCTGCCTCCAAATCTTGGTTTTTTCTCTGTATGAGGTCTTGAAATTCTTCCAGGGAAAATTTGGGAGGCAAATCATGTTTGGTTAAAACCATCACCCGTTGCTGACATGAATATTTCCTAATAAAATATACGTCATTTTCATTAAGTGGTTCGCTTTGATCAAATGCGAGGACAAGCACATCAGCTTGCTCAATCGCCTGATTGGCACGACTCATCCCTTCATGTTCCAATTCATCTGTAGTCTCTCGTAGTCCGGCCGTATCAAAGAATCGGATCATTGCCCCTTGCACCATTACGGATTCCTCCAGGACATCCCGGGTGGTTCCTGGAATGCGTGAAACAATGGCCCGCTCGGTTCCAAGAATGGCATTCAAGAGACTTGATTTTCCCACATTGGGTCGGCCAACAATAACGGTTCGAATCCCTTCACGAATAATTCGACCTTCCTTTGCAGAGTCAACGAGTTGGGAAATTTTCCCAGATATTTGTTGAAGAGACTCCCTCAGTTCCACTTGGTCAATGAACTGAATATCCTCTTCCCCAAAATCCATACCGGCCTCCACATGGGCCAGGAGTTTAACGAGACTGTCTCTTTGCTCCTGGATGATCCCCGATAAGCCCCCTTGGAGATGTTCTTGAGCCAATTTCAAACTTTGCAAAGAATTGGCTCGAATCGTGTCTAGGACCGCCTCAGCCTGAGTCAGATCCATCCGCCCATTTAAAAATCCTCGCTTGGTGAATTCTCCAGGTTCGGCTAAGCGAGCTCCCACCTGCGTTAACGCTTCGCAGATGGCATGCACAATGATTGGTCCTCCATGTCCATGAATTTCAACCACATCCTCTCCCGTATAGGAACGCGGCGCTCGCATGGCCACCACGAGAACTTCATCCAATACTGCCGAAACAGTCTTGCCTCCGTTTTTTTCCGATCGGAAATGGTTCCAAAGAAATTGCCCCAGATGCAACTGATATGACTTGATCTGTTCAAGAGGTTTTCCAGAACGGAGGTGAAGTATTTTGGAGGCAACAGGAATCGCTTGAGATCCACTCACACGCACGATTCCCACTCCGCCTTCACCCATAGGCGTCGCTACAGCGCAAATGGTGTCATCCAAGGAGCCCATAAACCGCAGCCGAATGCATTAGGAATTTTTGGAGGTGCCCGATTTAGGCGAAGAGGATTTCTTTTTCCTTGCCTTTTCTGTCACGGAAGGAGCTGGTGATTCTTTCTGGGTGCTTGCCACAGGACTTCCTCCTTTAGGTTTTTTAGAGAAATACCGGTCCGTCACAAACTGTTGAACAATAGTGAGCACATTATTGGTGACCCAATATAACACTAACCCCGCAGGAAATGTGACAAACAAGAAGGTTAACCCCACAGGTAGAATCATCATCATTTTTGCTTGAGTGGGATCCATAGTCGTCGGCATGATTTTTTGTTGAATAAACATTGAGACACCCATTAACACCGGAAGGACGAAGTAGGGATCCTGAACGGAAAGATCGGAAATCCAGAGCATAAACGGAGCCTGCCGCAGATCGATCGTCATATACAAAATATTAAACAAGGCAATAAAAACCGGCATCTGGAGAACCATGGGCAGACACCCTCCCACCGGATTGACCTTATGCTCTCTATAGAGCTTCATCAGTTCTTCATTGAGCTTCTGCTTGTCATTTTTAAACTTTTCCTGAAGTTTCGCCACCTTAGGTTGAATGTCCTTCATGCCTTGCATCGACTTGTAGCTCTTATATTGCAAAGGGACAAACAACACTTTAATACCCAGGGTTAGTAAAATGATGGCCACCCCATAGTTTTGGGTATATTCATAAATAAATCGAAGAATAGAAAACAGGGGCTTGGCTACGGCTTTTACAATGTCCCAACTGCCATAAATAAACCATCCGAAATCAATCGTATCCTCCAACTGTATTTCGAAGGCTTTCAGCACATCGAACTTTTTGGGCCCCGCATACAGTCTAGTCTTATGAACCTGATCACTAGAACCAGCAGAAAAAGAAATCCCCGCGGACACCACCCGTTCTGTTTCTAGTTTCGAAAAAATTCCCTCGGCAGTCTCGGGAATGAGTACACTTATAAAATATTTATCTTGAAGGGCTAACCACTCTACAGGCCCTTCTTTTCGTATTTCTGGTAATTCGGAATCTGGAGATTCTTTTTCCAATTGCTCCCCAATCTTCCATGCCGACCCAAGTAAGCCAATAAACCCTTGCCCCCACTCCACCACGCCAAAATTAGTCCCCAACAACAAGTTCAGTTTTTCAGAAATTCCCCGTGTTCGAATTTCCATATCAACAACATAGGAGTCGTAATGAAAGGTCAGTTCTTTTTGAACCCACACATCGGTGAGTTGAGACTCATAGGTCAAGAGGACCTTTCCAGTTGGATGCCCTTCATCTAATTTCGAAAAATCTTTTTCCACATGAAATAGGGCCTGCCGAAGGCGGTTGCTCGTCTCTTCATTTCCACTAATATTGAGACTCAAAGGACCAGGAAATTGCCCCTTTGAATACACCAACTCAACTGGAAGCTCCTCTTCCTCTTGCGTTAAGTATTCCTTTAATTGCCAGGAGGTAATGACCCCCCCAAGGGTAGAAAGTTCAGCCTGGATTAACGGCGTATCTATCACCACTTTTTCTTCGTAAAGGGAAACCTGGGCAGAGGAACGATCGGAAGAAATTGAAGCGTCTACTGGATCAATCTCAGATGAGGGAGGCGACTGGCTGCTACGAGTTGGTGAATCCTTGGGAGGCTCATTTTGGGTTTCCTCCTGATCAAGGATGGGGCCGGTGGAAAAAGGAGAGTATCCTAACTCCTTGAGAAGAAGGTCGTAACCAAAAATAATACCAAGGGAAAGAACGAGGAAAAGGACGACGCGCTTTTCCATTTTGCTAACTCTTGTATCCCATAAAGCTGGTGGTAATTAACCGTCAGAACGGAGGAGGACCTTCGGACTTTAGGGAACTGGGTCCAGTCCCCCAGGATGGAAGGGATGACACTTCAAAAGTCGTCCTATTCCTAAAAGGAGCCCTTTTAGCGCTCCATGTCTATGGATAGCCTCCGCGGCATACTGGGAGCAGGTTGGTTCAAAACGACAACATACTCCCAAAAATGGAGATACCCAATATTGATACCCTGCAATAATCTTTTTTAATAACCAATTCATTACGGTATGTTGGATTGGACAATTCCAGCTTTACCAAGTGTACTTTTCCAGGCTTTGTGTACGTCCTGAAATTTTGATTCCAAGATTTTACCTTTTGGATAAACGATACAGTGATGGCCATGGGCCATGTCGGAATAAGAGGCTCTTACGAGTTCCCTAAAAATACGTTTCAGCCGATTCCTTGTCACGGCATTTCCCGCCCGCCGCCCCACTATAATTCCCACCCGAGGCGATTCTTTATCTGAGACTTGGGTATAAATTAGGGTAAAAAATGGATTCCGCACCACGGAACCCGTCGCTTTTACCCCATCATACTCATGTTTTTTCTTTAAAAAAAATGGGGAATCCTCCTTACTGTTCTATTCATCAGAAACCGTTAGCCGGACACGCCCTTTTTTTCGTCTGCGAGCAAGAATCTTTCTCCCATTTTTGGTACTCATCCGCTTTCTAAAACCGTGATCTCGTTTCCTCTTCAAATTTGAGGGATTTCGATATGTCATTGACATGGCAGAGTTCTCCTTTCACCTCTTTTTCTTACTAACCCTTCATTTTATGGGTGAGGTGCATGAGAGTCAAACACATTTTATTTTCTTTTAGTTGAAATTCACTGCCCGACTCGTTGACTGGATTTAGGGAGGGAGATATAGTCCAACTCACTTTCTTTCCAATTTTTCCCAATCAGAACAGGTCTTTCCGTGTTACGATCCATAAAAGGTCTCAAGGATATTTTACCCCACCAAACCCCGCTATGGCGGCATATTGAGGCAGTTGCCCGTACCCTTGCCAACCATTATGGATTTTCGGAAATTCGCATTCCCATTTTTGAGTTTACAGAACTTTTTACCAGAAGCATTGGTGGAACAACGGATATCGTGGAAAAGGAGATGTATACATTTCCGGATCGTGATGGCAGTTCTCTTACATTACGTCCTGAAGGAACGGCTGGAGTAGTCAGGGCAGTATTGGAACATAAACTTCTGGAATCCCCGACCACTCGAAAATTGTTTTATATAGGGCCAATGTTCCGTCATGAACGACCACAGGCTGGACGATTCCGCCAATTTCACCAGTTCGGAGTCGAGGCTATTGGAACTGAACACTCTCTTTTAGATGTAGAGGTGATTGCCTTATTATGGCATTTTTTTTCCTCTCTAGGCCTTACAGATCTGACTTTACATATTAATTCTATTGGGACTCCTGAAGACCGAAAAGAATATATTCAAGAACTAAAAAAATTCTTGGCACCCCAAATAGAGAATTTTTGTGGGAATTGCCAACGTCGATATATAACCAATCCTCTTCGGATTTTGGACTGTAAAGTTCCCATTTGTCAGAAGGCTACCCAGGGGGCTCCTGAGCTCTTAGATCACCTCTCGGTGAATTCAAGGACTCATTTTGAAGATGTCCTTATTGGATTAACTAAAATCGAAATACCCTACACTAAAAATCATCGGTTAGTTAGAGGTCTTGATTATTACTCCCGCACCACTTTTGAAATTACCTCTCCACACTTAGGTGCCCAAAGTACCATAGGAGCAGGTGGACGATATGATGGTCTCTTTCAATTACTCCAAGGTCCCTCAACCCCGGCCATTGGGTTTGCCGTCGGCCTAGAACGAGTTGCCCTTCTCCTTCCTGAAAACGGTTCGCCCCCGCAACCACCCTTATTTTTTGTAGCGGGGTTTGGGAATATCGGAAAACCCCGAGCTTTTAGGCTCCTTCATGAACTCCGTCAGTCTGGTATTCGGGCAGATACGGATCATAAGGGGACTACTTTAAAAAGTCTTCTTCGATTCTCAGATAAACTCGGAGCTGATTACTCCCTCATTCTGGGTGATGACGAA
>JAZFZJ010000305.1:0-2796 GCA_036443915.1 Nitrospirales bacterium | reverse complement strand
TTAGGGATCGGAGAACAGATGGGATTGGTTTCTGAGTCAAAGCCTCGATGTTCAGAAGATCCAAACGTCGCTGCCTTGGACTACGACATTATCCAGGCCTTTCCCCATGATCCAGAAGCCTACACCCAGGGACTTTTTTTTGCGAATGGGTTTCTATTTGAGGGAACTGGACTTCGGCGTCAATCTGCACTTCGCAAGGTGGACCTTGAGACTGGTCGCGTTCTTCAGAAGGTCGAGTTACCTTCAAAACTGTTTGGGGAAGGGATCACGGTGTTGAACAATAAGATCTACCAACTCACTTGGCAAGCTGGTATCGGATTTATCTATAACATAGAGACCTTGGCTGTACAAAAACAGTTTCAGTATGCAACAGAAGGTTGGGGATTGACCACTGATGGCCATCATTTGCTTCTCAGTAACGGATCGTCGAATTTGTATTTCATCGATCCACTCTCTTTAAAAGTTGTTCGGCAGATCCAAGTACACGGTGCAGCGGGTCCTGTCGACCAGTTGAATGAATTGGAATTTATCGAGGGGTCTGTCTACGCTAATGTGTGGGGCAGCGATATCATTTTAAAAATATCGCCTGAATCCGGCTCCATCATAGACCAGTACGATCTTTCTTGTTTGCTTGCCGACAAACGGCCTAAGGACAAGGAGGCCGTACTGAACGGCATTGCCTATGACGCCGAGAGGAAACGAATTTTTGTCACGGGAAAATTGTGGCCGTGGCTTTTCGAGATACGCTTCAGAACTCCACATAGCACCTGAGAGAAAGAGCAATTTCGCTGTCAATCTTTAACGTGTCTACCACCGTACAAGCTGTGCGCCGTTGGCTTCTCTGAAGCTGTCAAAGGCCTATCAAGAAACTAAGAGCAAGCAACCCGTATGGTTAAAAAACTCACCCAGCTTTGCGGCATCAAAAAACTCCAGTTTTTCAAGGAGGATGAATTTATAGAAGGGACAGGTATCTAGCCCCCCAAAAAATGAAGATGGATTCCTGCCACAAACATGCAGGAAAGACGGAAAAGGTATTTCTCCAACTTTTGCTTTATTTTCAAAAAAGAAGACTACACCAAACACGGTCGATGTACCCATTGAACCTTTGACCTATGAACATTCTCGTTGTAGCAATAGGAAGTTATGGAGATGTCCTGCCTCTGATTGGCTTGGCTCGGCAGCTCTACCAGCGTGGGCATACGGTGACGTTTTTTTCAAATGGCCACTTTGCGGACCTGGTGGGCCAAGCTGGCTTAGTGTTTGTTCCCATGGGGACAGCCACCGATTACGACAGCATGGCTAACGATGCGGACCTCTGGCATCCGCACAAAGGCTGGCGATTAATCATGAAGCGATTGGTCTCGGAGGGGCTACAAGAAGCGTATCAATTATTGAAATCGCATCTTGTTCCCCACCGTACCATCATGATCAGTTCGACTTTGGGGTTTGTTGCTCGGTTGCTTCAAGAAACCCACCATGTCCCTCACGCGACCGTCCACTTCTCGCCTGGGGTGTTCCACTCGGCTTACCACGCCCCCAAGATGCCCAACCTCCCGTTACCCGATTGGCTTCCGGTGCCATTTAAGCGAGGGGTGTGGACACTTCTGGATCACACTCTCATCGATCCCGTTATGAAACCCAACCTCAATCGCTTTCGTCGGAAGTTAGGCCTGCCACCGGTCTCCCGCATTTTTCACAACTGGCTTCACTCTCCCCATTTGGTCTTGGGCCTATTTCCTGAGTGGTTTGCTCCTTCCCAACCGGACTGGCCGCCACAAACCCAAGCCACCGGATTTCCGCTCTTTGATGATCCCTATGACGCTGCTTTACTACCAGCAGTGCAAGAATTCTTGGCCCAAGGCTCAGCGCCGTTGGTCTTCACTCCAGGTTCGGCGATGAAACACGGGCGCCGTTTTTTTCTGGAATCCGCTGAGGCTTGTCAGGTATTGGAACGTCGAGGCATCTTTCTCACCCAATATTCTGAGCAACTTCCCCGTCCCTTACCGAAGGAAGTACAACATTTCTCCTATATTCCCCTCAGCCAACTCTTACCCCATTCCGCCGCTCTCATTCACCATGGTGGAATCGGTACCTGTTCACAAGCCTTACGAGCTGGCATTCCCCAACTGATTCAACCCATGGCATTTGATCAGTTCGACAACGCCGCCCGCGTAAAGAAATTAGGCGTTGGGGCAATGATTTCAAAACGATCCTTTCGTGCTCCGAAGATTGCACAAAGACTTCAACATCTTCTTGGCTCAGCTGTAGTGGAAACTCAGTGCCGGAGAATTACGAAAAATTTTGTGAATGAAGATGCTATTCTGAGAAGCTGTGAACGTATTGAGGCCACTTTGATCCCCCTTTGACGTTCAGTGACAGCATGTCCATGGGTTCCATTGTTGAAAATCGGTTGAACCCTTGAATTTTTCAGGAATGGCCAAGAATTCACCCCCTAAGCTTAATGGGGGTGTTAAATATTTCTCACACATCGCACATATATGCATGAGGTCGAATCGATAGCAAGAGCTGGCGGGAATGTTCAAAAAAGCATGCCCTCGCGGAGGCGGGGGTTCGTCCAGTAAGGCCGCGAATCGTTGGCGAGATCCCGCAGGGCCTAGTGGTTTAGTTCATCCCGAAGGGTGACTCATTTGTGTTTGACGCGGGGAGCGTACATCGCGTACGTGAGCACAGCGAAATGGCGAGAACGCCGCTGGCGGCTTTTTTCAACATTCCCTTGATGAACTTTGCAAAGCCTTGGTAAAGTGCCTTCGCTGTGTCGACACCACCTACCGTACA
>JAZFZJ010000304.1:0-13281 GCA_036443915.1 Nitrospirales bacterium | reverse complement strand
AGGATATTGCAACGTGATCGGCTTGTAGCGCAGGAGATGGGACAGCGTGGCTTTCATCCCCAATAAAATTTCATAAAAGATGAGTGATTTAACCCATTCCTTAAATTTCATTCCATTGAGCTTTCTGAATTAGTCGCCAGGGAAGATGTACGCAAAAATCGAGGTTAAGACAATATTGCCCAACGCAATGGGGAGCAGGACCTTCCAACCCAATCGCATCAACTGATCGTAACGCAAACGAGGTACCGTCGCACGGATCCAGAAAAAGAAGAATAAGAAGGTATACACTTTGACCGCAAACCAAAAAATTCCCGTCACCCATATCCATGATTCAGGACCTTGGAGAAAGGCAAAAGGCGCATGCCAGCCACCAAAGAACAACACCGTCCCCACACAAGAGACCAAAATCATATTGCCGTACTCTGCCAGGAAGAAAAAGGCGAACCGCATGCCACTATATTCCGTGAAAAACCCGGCCACCAATTCGCTTTCGGCTTCTGGCAAGTCAAACGGCAAACGATTAGTTTCTGCAATCGCTGAAATAAGGAAAACCACAAACACGGGGAATTGAGGGAACGGAAGGGCGAACGCGAACCAATTCCATATCCCTCCAGCTTGTGCCTCAGTAATTTGAACCATGCTCAGCGATCCGGCCAGAAGTAAGACCCCAACAATAGAGAGGCCCACATTCAATTCATAACTAATGAGCTGTGCAGCAGACCGCAGTCCACCCAGGAGGGAATATTTGCTGTTCGAAGACCACCCACCTAAAATGATTCCATAGGTTCCAATCGAGGCAATCGCGAGGATAAAAAGAACGCCAACATTAATATCTGTGATGACAAACGGTTTAAATAACACTCCCGCCACTTCAACGGTCCAATCAGGCCCAAATGGTATCACCGCAAATCCAATCAGGGCCGGAACTAATGACAAAATAGGAGCCAGACTAAACATGAATTTATTGGCTCCAGCCGGAATAATGTCCTCTTTGAAAAACAGCTTTAAGCCATCCGCCACCGGTTGCAAAATACCATAAGGACCCACCTCCATCGGACCCATCCGATCTTGCATCCACCCCAACACCTTCCGTTCCAGCAGAGTCAGCAGCGCCACGGTGAGGAGAACAATCCCCATCACCGCGCCAATCTGGCTTAAGGTCAGTGCTAATCGAATTCCCGTCTCCATGAAGGATCTACTCCTATGATTGAAAGAACCACATTTCGAACTCGGCCACCACGTTACGAGGCGACAATCTTCCCTAACTGGATTTCAGCCAGCTTGCAATAGGGTACCTGAGTTTCAGGATCCACGGTATACGGTAACAACCGGCGAATCTCTCGATCAAAATGCTCAGGAAACACCACTACCCCTTCGGGGGTTCGCTCACGAAAAGCGACTTTTGTATACACTTCTCCAAGGCCATTAAATACTCTAATCCGATCACCTTCATCGAACCCCAAACGAACGGCGTCCTTGGGGTGGAGAAACAGTTTGCCTTCACTCTGGATTTGCATTAATCCCTTCGCCTTGAGTGAAAACTTCCCCGAATGAAACAAGGATTGCGAGACCATCAGGACCACGTGACCCTGGCCAGATGACATTCGTGGAGGCAACTGATACCGCGCAGAAAGATCACGTTTGTAATCTGAATTGACATACCGAGAGATTGCGGAGGAATCAGGTTGAGCCGGTAACGGCGCAGGCCCTAGGGTTCGCATACCGGGAAGAAGGTTACGAATTTCTTTTCCGATTTCCTTCACGTCAAGATACTCCATCGGATCATCCATCCCGACCGACAACGCAGAGAACACTTCCCAATCGGGACGACTTTCTCCAACCGGCTCTATCGCTTTTCGCACCGGTTGAATATGGCCTTCGGTATTGGTAAACGTGCCATCTTTTTCTGCATACGAACAAGCCGGCAGGACCACATGGGCTTGTTGAGCGGTCTCGGTCATAAACAGTTCCTGACAGACCAGGAATTCAAGATTTCCCAAGGCTTGGTGAATACCAGAGGAGGGTGGCAAGGACGCCAGAGGGTTCTCCCCAACAATGAATAAGGATTTCAAATTGCCATTGGTGGCTTCTTCAATCATCTGCGGGAGTGATGACCCTGGCAAATCAGACACCGTTCGACCCCACGCTTGGGAGAACATATTGCGGGCTTCTGTATCACCCAACGATTTCCCGCCAGGCAACATCGCCCCGATCCCGCCCATCTCAAACGTCCCTTGATCGTTATTTTCTTCTGCCAAGGGTGCTAGCCCACATCCTTCCTTGGTGAGTTTCCCAGTCATGAGCAAGAGATCCAACAGATTCACCGTCATCCCAAACCCACCAGAAGTGCGCAGCACACCCGACCCAATCAGAATGACCGCTTTTAGTCCTTGGACAAAAACCTTCGCTGCTTTCTCAAACAATGAGGACGTCAGCCCCGTTTGTTCCTCAATCTCTGACCAGGAAATGGCTTGTATGTGTGCCGTGATGTCCTTGCAATATTCTGGTGCCATAGTTTGGAGATCAGGATCAATCCCATTCTGCTCAATCACGCCTTTCAACATTCCCAAAATCGCGGACCCATAGGCGGTAGGCTTCACACCAAGATGATGCTGGGATAAGTTCACAATATTACTAATAGCCCCAATAGCTGGTTCCAGAGTTTCAATCGTGATCAATTTTGCCCCGTGCCGTTTGACCGCTTCTTTGACTTTCAATCCGGTAATAGGATTCGTTTCCGTAATATTCGTCCCAACAAGTAACAAGACATCGGCAGAAACAACATCCTCAAAGTTCACGGTCCATCGATGTGTACCTTGGACTCGCTGCATCGCATGAACTCCATTCAAATGCCCGTACCGCACACTGCTGTCGATCCGATTCGTTCCGATCACTCCGCGCATGAATTTTTGAAACACGTACACATCTTCATTCGTGCAACGTCCGGTGATTAAACCACCAATCGCATCTGGACCATGTGTGGTTTTGATCTCCGATAAACGCTGGGCTACCAGCTCTAACGCCTCTTCCCAAGTCACTTCCCGAAAGACTGATCCTTCCCGAATGAGCGGTGTTGTCAATCGATCCGGATGGACACTCACATGGTAACCAAAGTAGCCACGGGCACACAGATCCCCATTATTTCGACCAGCCCCGTGCGTCGAATTCACTTCAATTAACGTCTCGTTCTTCGTTTGGAACGTAATCTGACACCCATCCCCACAAAACCCACACACTGAATCGGTTCGTTTGAGCATCCACGGACGAAATTCATACATCGAGAGACGACTGGTAATCGCCCCAACCGGACAAATCTGTACGCAGCCTCCACAGAATTCACAATCTAACTCATGCGTGCCAAACGCTTTAATTTCTGTGAGCGTTCCCCGGCCCACCGGCGCCAACGCCTTCACATCCATCACTTGATCGCAATAGCGCACGCAGCGCAAACATTGGACGCACCGATTCATTTGCGTTTCAATGAGCGGACTGAAAAACTCCTTTTGAAAGACACGTTTGAGTTCATTGAAACGGCTGGTGGTCGCGGTATATTCATGGGAAAAGTCCTGAAGGTCACACCGCCCGCCTTGATCGCACACGGGACAATCCAACGGATGATTGGCCAAAATAAAATCTAATACAGATTTTCTGGCGTCCTGGGCCTGAGCAGAAGACTCGGATTTCACCACCATGCCTTCAGCCACTGGCGTGCTACAGGACGTCTGCAACCGTGGCATTTTTTCAATTTCCACTAAACACATCCGGCAATTGGCATCGGGTGACAACTTAGGGTGATAACAGAAATGCGGCACCATGACTCCAACTTGCCGTGCCGCTTCAATCACCAAGGTGTCTTTGGGAACCGTGGCCGTCTTCCCATCAATGGTCAGAGTAATCATATCCGTTGTCGTTGATGCAGCCATATCCAAGTCACTTAATGCGTGAACACGGGAATGTCTTTCTTGCGAGGCCTAGTTGCTTGGGCTTCCCGAATAAGAGTTTCATATTCATCTCGCCAATGACGAAGCGTGCTTTGAATAGGCGCCACTTCCGCTTCACCAAACGCACAGATCGTCCGCCCGGCAATATTGCCACACAACTCTTCAAGGATCCCTATATCTTCCGGACGACCTTGTTTTCCCCAAATTCGCTGAAGAGTCTGGAGCAACCAGGAACTCCCTTCTCGGCAGGGCGTACATTTACCGCAGGATTCATGGTAAAAAAATTCCATCAATCGTAAAGCCGCCCACACCATGCTGGTGCCTTCTTCCATCACCGTCACACCACCCGAACCCAACATAGACCCAGCCATCGCCACAGATTCAAAATCCATCTTGACATCCAGATGGTCAGGGGTGAGAAATGGAGCAGACGCTCCCCCTGGGATAAACGCTTTAAGTGGTTTATCGGATCGCATCCCCCCACCTAGGTCATAGATGAGTTCCCGAAACGGAATACCCAAGGGAACTTCATAATTACCGGGACGCTTGACGTGTCCACTCAAACAAAAAATTCGTGTGCCGCAACTTTTCGGCTGCGACCCAATGGAGGCAAACCATGCTCCTCCCCTATTGATAATATGGGGAATATTGGCCAGCGTCTCCACGTTATTCACCACCGTGGGCATTTGATACAAACCATGCGTCGCAGGGAAGGGGGGCTTAAAGCGAGGCATCCCCCGCTTCCCTTCTAAGGATTCGAGTAAGGCCGTTTCTTCGCCACAGATATAGGCTCCTGCACCCGGGTGAACATAGATATTGACGGTAAGCCCACTTCCAAGAATATTCTCGCCAATATACCCGGCTGTTCTGGCCTCTTGAACGGCCTGTTCCAAAATTTTCGTGCCCAAACGGAACTCTCCTCGAATATAGATGTACGCGGTCTGGGCCCCGATTGCGAAACAGGTAATGACCATCCCCTCAAGCATTTGATGAGGGTCGCGTTCCATCAGTTGCCGATCTTTGAAGGTACCTGGTTCACTTTCATCCGCATTGCAACAGAGGTATTTAGGACCCGGATGATCTTTAGGAATAAAGCCCCATTTCACACCAGCAGGAAAACCGGCTCCACCACGTCCACGCAAGCCAGAGGTTTTCACCTCTTCAATAACTTGATCAGGCTGCATTTCCTTCAACACATGCCGAAGTGCCTGATACCCGTCGGCTCGTTCATAATCGGCCAACGAGCCGGTATAACCGGGTTGTTCCATGTTTTTCAAAAGTATTTTTTCGTATTGAGCCATAACAAATGGTCCTCAATCATCCATTACTTGGCTAAAGGCAGCGGATACATAAAGGGCCCAGTTTTCAAGGGGCAGGTACCGTCCCGCGCTAAATCATCAAAAATTCGTCCGAGTTTCTCTTCAGTGAGCTGTTCATAAAAATCATCATTGACCTGCATCATGGGGCCCGTTCCACAGGAACCCAAACATTCCACTACACTTAACGTGAAGTTGTTATCTTGGGTGGTGTGACCTGGCGCAATGCCGAGTTTGGTTTTGATCCAGCGCACGACATCATCCGATCCCACCAACGCACACATGAGCGACTTACACACTTGAAGATGAAATTTGCCAATCGGCTTCAGATTGAACATCGTATAAAAGGTCACAGTCTCAAACACTTGGGGAGGAGTTAAATCCAACACTTTGGCAATGTCTCGCATAGCCGACTCACTCACAAACCCATCTTCCCGCTGCGCCAAATTCAATAACGGCAGCAGTGCTGACCGTTTCACCGGATAGTGCGAAAGAATCTCTTCGACTTCAGTCTGAAATTTGCTGAGCAGCATAGCCCTTACCGATCACACTCGCCCATCACAATATCGTAGGTCCCAAAAATGGTCACAATATCAGAAATTAGATATCCGCGAGCCATATGATCAAAGGCACCCATGTGCACAAAGGAAGGTGACCGAATTTTCAACCGATAGGGCCGTGGACTTCCATCACTAATAATAAAAAATCCTAATTCGCCCTTTGGCACCTCAGTCGCACAATAGGTTTCCCCCTTTGGTGGCTTAAACCCTTGTGTAAAAATAATGAAATGGTGAATTAAACTTTGCATATCACGCATGACATCCGGCTTGGGCGGTGGAATCACTTTGGCATCTTCAGCCATAAAGGGACCTTCGGGCAACTGGTCCAAACATTGTTCAATAATGCGGGCACTTTGCCACATTTCTTCCATTCGTATCCAATACCGGTCATAGGTGTCCCCATTTTTCCCAACTGGCACTTCCCACTCTACACGATCATAAGCACCATAGGGTTCAAGTTTCCGAATATCATAGGACACCCCTGATCCCCGCAAAACCGGCCCCGTACAGCCAAAGTTGACCGCATCTTCGGCAGAAAGGACGGCCACATCTTTGGTGCGAGCCACCCAAATTCGATTTTTTTTCAAGAGCGTATCGTATTCTCGAATATGATCAGGAAAGGTTTTTAAAAATTCCCGAAGAGCTGAAATGATTTCAGCCGTCAGATCGGCATCCACGCCACCAATGCGATAATAGTTCAACGTCAGGCGAGCGCCACAGAGTTTTTCAAACATATCCAAAAGCACTTCCCGTTCCCGGAAGGTCCAGAAAAAGACCGTCATGGCTCCAATGTCCAAGGCTTGGGTTCCCAGCCAAAATAAATGGCCCACGATACGCTGCATTTCCGCAATGAGCGTTCGGATATATTCGGCACGCTCGGGAATGGTGATCCCGACGAGTTTTTCCACGGCTCGAACGTAGGCATAGTTATTCGTCATCGCACAGACATAATCAAGACGATCGGTATGGGGAATCACCTGCATGTAGGTGAGGCCTTCGGCCAATTTTTCAACCCCTCGGTGCAAGTACCCTAGATCGGGCATAGCTTTAGTGACCCGTTCCCCATCCAATTCCAACACTACCCGCAACACGCCATGCGTACTCGGATGCTGTGGCCCCATATTGAGAAGCATTTCCGTGGTCCGTTTCTTGTCACCCGGCCGATCCTCGGCCATAAATTGGTGCCGCTGATCATTTGGAATTTCATCCTCAGACCACTCACCAACTGGTTCATCCAATCGGGGAAGAAAATCGAAGCGGCTCCGCCATCCTTTTCCCTCAGCCGGAAAATCCTTTCGCAAGGGATGCCCTTCATCATAATCCTCAGGCATGAGAATGCGCCGGAGATCTGGATGGCCGGCAAACCGAATACCCATCAGATCATAGACTTCACGTTCCATGAAATTGGCCCCTTGCCAAATTGTACTGATTGAGGGGATCTCAGGGTGATCTTCAGATACACGAGCCTTAATACGGAGACGGATCCCCTGTGGGAGTGACAAGAAGTGGTAAATAACTTCAAACCGATTCGCGTCTTCGGGATAGTCGGCAGAACAAACATCCGTAATATGGTCCATCGCCATTGATGGATCATCATGAAGAAACTGCGCCACTTCCAACCAGGAATCCGGTTTCACTTGAGCCCATAGATCTCCCCGAACAGGATCTTGCTCGGCCCTGAGCACAGCCTCAGGAAATCGGGTAGTTAGGGATTCAAGTAAGGGATGCATAAATCGGATCGGTGGGTGAAATTGAAAATTTCAAGAAACCATCTTCACGATTTTCGATGTTTATTTCACAAAGTACTTTTCTTTTTGAATTTTCTCTTGCAGTTTGATGAGGGCATCCATGAGGGCTTCTGGCCGAGGAGGGCATCCTGCCACATAGACATCTACTGGAACGATTTGATCCACCCCCTGCACGACGCTATAACTATTATAATGATTGCCAGAAGTAGCACAGGATCCCATTGACATGACATAGCGCGGCTCGGCCATCTGATCATAAATTCGACGGATGACTGGCGCCATCTTCCGGCAAACCGTTCCAGCCACAATCATCAAATCGGATTGGCGGGGTGACGCACGAAAGACCCCAGCTCCAAAACGATCAATGTCATAACGGGAAGACACCGCACCGATCATTTCTATGGCACAACAGGCGAGCCCAAAGGTCATGGGCCACAATGCCGATTTCCGTGCCCAACCAATGAAATAATCCAAATTGGTGGTGACAATATTGGGTTCTAATTGTCGTTCAAGAAAGCTCATTTTGGATCACCGAGGGAGCTGTCCCTCTCTTCTAGAAAACCTCACCGTTCACCGCCTCCGAACAGATTATATTCCTCCGAAAAACTGGAAAGACATTGTACTGCCTTGGCTCCTGACTTTTCTAGGGCTAAAGACCTATGATCCATTAAGGGGCCATTGAAAAATTCGAAATTCTTTCATTGCCGATTGGGTTTGCCATATTCCAGGGATAACCAATAGCACGGGGGAATGGTCAAAAAGGCTCGTCCAGCAAGGCCGCAGGGATTTTGGCGCGCAGAGCGTACAGATGAGTACGTGAGCACGACAAAAGACCGAGAACGCCGCTGGCGGACTTTTTCAACATTCCCACTAATCCCAATCCAAGGCCCCTTTCTTCCAGGCATACCAGTAACCCACGATAAGAATAGCCAGGAACAGGCCCATTTCAATAAGCCCAAGCAAACCTAACTTCTTAAACACCACGGCCCAAGGAAATAAAAACACGACCTCAATATCAAAAATGACAAAAAGCATGGCAATGATGTAATACCGCATCGGGAATTGAACCCGCGCATCCATGAACAAGGGACTGCCACTTTCATAGGGCAGGAGTTTTTCACGATACGGCCGACTCGGTCGGAGGAACCACCCCAGGAGGATGGAGCCAAGACCAAACACGGCCGCCAAAACCAGGAAAATAATAATGGGAAGATAATTAAACGGAACGGCTTCACTACCCATAACACACACTCAAAGTTAAGGTGTTCATCATGCCAGCCCAAATCCTGTTACACAACCTCATCAAAAAACGCCCGATAGCGTAACCCTTGAAGAGAAACATTTTCCATCCCTTTTTGCTGAACTAAGACCTTGAAGGTTTTGCCCATCCCCTGTGGGTGTAAGAGGTGCATGAGCGCTTGCACATCCTCAGACTCCTGATTGTGATCCTTCACCAGTTCTTCGACATCTAATCCCACCAGCCAATTGGCTAACGCGGTAAATCCAACCGGAGCCAAACCACGAGTCTTTCCGCAACGAACCAAAGACGAAAAATTCACATGAGCCGTCATATCCTGCTCACCAACCCGAATATAGGGATTGGCAGAAATAGAATGGCGATAATAACACAACAAGGTTCCGTCTTTGCGATCGGAACGATAATAATCACGAGCCGTATGGCCATAATCGATCGTGATGACGACACCTCGTTGAAGTATGGCAGCCACATGCGTCATCCAGACTTCCGCCTCGAGAGGCAGCTCCGCGGTTTGCCCTTCCTCCAAGGATATCTCATAGCTCTGAATATAGTCGGCCAATCTGGAGGAAGACACCGCACTCAGGTGTTCGACAAACTGCCCGCCTTCATAGCCCACAAAAATTTCTTGAAGCTGTTGGCCGGTCAATCGAACTCGATGCACCGGCAAGGCATCCACCATTTCATTGGAAAAAATCACTCCGGTCAGGGAATGAGAGTCAACCTGTTCAATGGCAGGCCACCACTTGACGTGGTCATCTACCCAAGTTCCTAAAGCCTTCTTCATGGTCATGGTTTGTCGAGATTGCAGATGGGGGCTTCGGTCCACGAGGTGGTAAGACAACCGATTCATTAAATCAGGAGTAACCGCTTGGACCTGTTGGAGAAAATCCCTGGCAAACGTCCCATTCCCTCCCCCCAATTCCAAAAAGGAAAAGGGGTTGGGATGACCCAACTGCACGTCAATATCCAACACCTGTCGAACCAGGGTTTTGGCCAGAATAGGAGACAATTCCGGAGCGGTGAAAAAATCTCCACTCCATCCGATCCGTTCGCGCGATCCGCGGGAAGACTGCTCTTGCTCAACGGCTTGGGTCATATAATATCCGTATGGAACATCGTAGAGCGCCATTTCCATAAAACGCGCAAAACTCAATGGCCCGGTTCGGGAAATTTCTGACACAATTTTCTGGATAAGTTTGGGGTTTCCCTCGATTTGTGGAAAATCGGATGGCACGAATGGACTATAACCACTCCCTCGAACGGCCTAGGAGAAACCCTCTACGTTACAGGGCCTTCTTCTCCGTAGTCAAGCCAAATGCCCCGAGGGGAAACACGATTTGGCAATGAAGTCAAGAGGTTCGTGCAAGACAAACACCATTAGGCCATGAGAAGAATGAATGGGGGAGACGGGAGTGTGATTTAGCAGACAAGCTCGGTTTGTATGGAGAAGCACCTCATTACAAGAGGTCAACGTCGGTAATGTATTGAATGTTGCCATGGGGAATATGTCCCGATACTTGAAGAAGATGGATGCCAAAAATATGATTCAGGAGGTTACGCACCATGACATTTTTTATATTTTTTCCCACTACCACAAGGGCAGGGTTCATTGCGGCCGACTTTTTCTTGAGTGCGTTGAACAGGCCGTTTGGGAGCGGTAGACTCTCCTCCGCGGTTGAGGCTCATTTGCTGCGGCCGAGGACCTTCTGGTGCGGTTTCGGGTCGTTCACCCCGAACCAATTGGAATTTAAAGAGGCGCTCCAAGGTATCACCTTTGATCCTGTCCATCATACCCGCAAACATGTCATAGCCCTCACGCTTATATTCAGCCAGTGGATCTTTTTGGCCATACCCACGCAGGCCAATGCCATCTTTCAATTGATCCATGCCCCACAGGTGATCTTTCCAATGCTGATCAATCATCTGTAACAGGATGGTACGCTCGACATAATGGACCAGTTCCTCACTAGCGCCCTGCTCTTGAATCAAACTCTGCACCTTGTCGCGATAACCCTGTTTCAATTTTTCTGGAATATCTTCTTTCAGGGCCTCTCGACCTAATTCCTTCAGTTCGTCCACATGAAGAATATTCAAGCCCAATTGCCCATGAACTGATTCGACCAATCCTTTAAAATCCCATTCCTCCGAATACTGTTCTTCGGGACAATAGGTATCCACCAAGCCTTCGCCGATTCCCTCCACCATATCCAGAATATCTTCGGTCACATCCGTAGCTCCGAGGACATTTTGTCGATGTTTGTAAATCACCTCCCGTTGCTTATTCATCACGTCATCATATTCCAGCAGATGTTTGCGAATTTCAAAGTTATGGCCTTCTACTTTCTTTTGGGCATTTTCAATCGACTTCGTGACCATCCGATGTTCGATGGGCACCCCTTCTTCCATGCCTAATTTGAGCATGAGATTGGACACGCGCTCAGAGGCAAAAATGCGCAGCAGATCGTCCTCTAATGACAGGAAAAATCGAGAGGAACCGGGATCGCCTTGCCGCCCTGACCGACCTCGCAACTGATTATCGATTCGGCGGCTCTCATGACGTTCTGTTCCCACAATATGCAAGCCTCCCGCAACCAAGACTTCTTCCTTATTCGACTCACAAGAGGTCTTGATCGACTCGAAGGCTTTGGCCTGCTCTTGTTTGCTCAGCTCTTCGCCTCGATAGATCACTTGCTGCTTAAAGAGCGATTCGGCATTGCCACCTAATACGATATCGGTGCCCCGACCAGCCATATTCGTGGCAATGGTGACCGCACCCTTTTCTCCGGCTTGCGCGATGATTTCCGCTTCCTTCTCGTGGAACTTGGCATTCAACACATTGTGTTTCACACCCCTATGATTCAACAACGTAGAAAGCCTCTCGGATTTTTCAATGGAAATGGTGCCGATCAGCACAGGCTGACCTCGTTCATAATGTTCTTTGATATCGTCCGCAATGGCCTGGAATTTTTCCTTTTCGGTCCGGTAGACCACATCAGGATTGTCGAGCCGAATCATTGTCTGATTGGTCGGGACGACATTCACATCCAAATTGTAGATCTTGGCAAACTCTGCGGCTTCGGTGTCGGCGGTCCCCGTCATGCCAGCAAGCTTCTTATACATCCGAAAATAATTTTGGAACGTCACCGAAGCCAGCGTTTGATTTTCGTTCGCGATTTTCACGCCTTCTTTGGCTTCAACGGCTTGATGAAGCCCATCACTCCAACGACGACCTGGCATCATCCGTCCGGTAAACTCATCAACGATAATGACTTCACCGTCTTTCACCACATATTCCACATCCCGTTTATAGAGCGCGTGGGCTTGCAGGGCTTTTACGACATGATGCACCAGACTGATGTGTTGCAAATCATACAGGTTATCCACGCCCAATAACTTTTCAACTTTGACATTCCCCTCATCCGTCAACGCCACGGTTTTGGTCTTTTCTTCGATCGTGAAATCCTCTTCTCGTTTTAGTTTGGGAATAATGTGATCGATTTGGTAATACAGATCAGTGCTCTGTTCGGTCGGACCAGAGATAATCAAGGGTGTGCGCGCTTCGTCGATGAGGATACTGTCGACTTCATCCACGATGGCATAATGGGGTTCTCGCTGGACTCCTTGTTCCGCATCGGTGACAACCAAATTATCCCGTAAAAAATCAAAGCCAAATTCATTGTTCGTGCCATAGGTAATATCGGCCCCATAGCCTTCCTTCCGGGTACATGGCCGAAGAAATTGCAACCGTTTGTCAGGGGCGTCATACTCGGGATCAAAGAGAAAGGAAGCCTCATGTTGGATAACCCCAACTGATAAACCCAAGCCATGATACAGCGGGCCCATCCATTGAGCATCGCGCTTGGCCAGATAATCATTCACCGTCACCAGATGCGCGCCTTTTCCTTCCAGCGCATTGAGATAAATGGGTAGCGTGGCCACCAAGGTTTTCCCTTCACCCGTCCGCATCTCGGCAATCCGTCCTTGATGCAAGACCATTCCACCGAGTAACTGGACGTCGAAGTGCCGCATACCCAATCGTCGCTTGGACATTTCCCGACATACGGCAAAGGCTTCCGGGAGCAAATCTTCCAATGTTTCTCCGGCTTCTAGCCGTTTCTTAAACGTTTGGGTCTTTTCCGCCAGCCCTTGATCATCAAGGGGTTGCAGAGACGGCTCAAGCTCATTGGCCTTGTCAACTTGAGGGATAAGCCGTTTCAGCTCACGCTCGTTTTTGCTACCGAACAAAATATTCAGAAGACGAACAAACATGGAAACCTTACACCTTTATTAAAATTAAGAAAGAAAGTGGGTTTGGGAAAACTCAATATGGACAGGGATTGGGACTGGGGAGTCCTCTCCGACTATATATTGATTATATCTAGTATACCGAATTACTTCATGGAATCAACTCACAGTCTGGTGCCCCGCGGCTGAAATGATTGCGAATTTGATTCAATG
>JAZFZJ010000303.1:0-6978 GCA_036443915.1 Nitrospirales bacterium | reverse complement strand
ACGTCCAAAAAAAAATGGGCGGTGAGTTGTATTTGGCTCAACGAGGAGAATACCCGCCACACGCTAAGACATTCCGGGGTGTTGGTAGTGGCGTCTTTGAAAGTAATACCTATCAGCTCGTATATGCCGTACAAATTGGAACGCAGCTCTATGTCCTCCATGCGTTTCAAAAGAAAAGCAAAAAGGGCATTGCGACCTCAAAAAAGGACGTAGACTTAATCGCACGGCGGTATAAGGAAGCAGTGGAAATGGAAAAGGAGTTGCGTGATGAAGAAGAAAAGCAAAATTAAATTTGAGGAAAGTTCCGGCAATGTCTTTGCCGACATGGGCTTGAAAGATGCCGATAGTCTGCTAATGCGGGCTGAACTCGGCCATCAAATCCTGAAAATTCTTAAGAGCCGTGGCTTGAAAAAGCAAAAAGACGTGCAAGCCGTTCTCGAAATTGGACAGGCGGAAGTCTCACAATTGATGAATGCCCGCTATCATCGGTTTTCAGAAGCCCGACTCATGAGTTTCCTCAATAAGCTGGACCGGAAAGTCACGGTCCAAGTGTCCCGGCGCAAAAAAAACGAACCGCTGCAAGAAGTCGTGTTGGTCTAAAAACCCACGTCGTATTTTCCGTAAGTAATATTATCACTCATTAATATTTATTGGTAGGATAAGGCCCCAATACACCGGAAAGGATTTTTGTGGCTGAATTTTTTGGTTCGTTTGAAGAGTTTGAACAACTGGAATAGGTGTCAGAATAGGTGTCAGGAACCTTTTATAAAGATATCAGGAACCTTTTTCATTTCGATTGCCAGGTTGCTTCTCGGAAACCAAGGCCATTTTGTTACTGCAACAGGACTTAAAACCATTTTGCGCCCGGTGTGTTCCTAGATATATCCCTCCGATGCTCGTCTAATCCAACGGCTGCACAAACCGCCTGGCGCAACCAGTGTTCGCCTTTTCGTGATTTACTTCCCATTCTCGGCCACACCGAAGGTGCCTTAAAAGACCTTCCCCATCCAACACCCTTTTTAATTTTCCCTGTAGATTTTTTTTACTTTTCCCGTTATCCTTTCCCAACTTATCTGAATACTGTCTCCACTCTTATGAACAGGATAACCCGGCCTGTTCTCGAATTGGAGGATATTCTATCCTGCACGTCTCGACCAAGGTTGAACAAAGTCTGGTGGTACTCCAGTTGTCTGGACAATTTGTACCCAGGTTAATTTTATTGACCGAATGACCATTTGGTCCACGCTGGCCGCCCTTGAAGCCTCCCCCGGAAAGGAGTTCCGATGTCTGAAGAAGATTTGAACCAGCCCCACATTACCATGACCGAAACCATGCTCCGGTTTTATATGTTTTTAGGTCAATACATCGATCGATGCCTGGATGAGGAGCACCGACGGTCGCTTCCCGAGCAGGAGTTTCAACAACATTTGGCGACGACTCACGACCAAGTTGTCGAATTACTGGCAACCAACCGTGTGGTGAAAGCCAAAGCCGAAGCTGAATCCCAACGCGTCACCAGTATGTGTCAGGATTTCCTCAAACAGTCGGGCAATCAGGAGCATCAACGTGTCCTACAGGAAGAACGGGAAATCCTACGGGTGAAAATGTTGGCGTTGAGCGACCTCTTAGCGGTCTTTCGGTCGGTATAAGGGAATGTTAAAAAAAAGCCGTCAGCAGCGTTCTCGACGTCTTCTTGCCGTCCTCACGTACTAGCCCGTACGCTCCGGGCGTCAAACCCTCTGTGACCTTGCCCGAGGTAAAGCACGTCTTGGCGTGCACGGGCTGGGCGGGTGAGACAGCGAGCTTTTTTGAACATTTCCTCTTCCTTTTGATGATCAGAGCCTTTTCGTCACCTGTATTCGATTTTGAGAAGGTTTGAATAATTCAACAGCCTTTTACTCCTGCAGTCTCCTTCCTTTCACCTCCTTCCTGCTTCAAGTTTGACCGCCAAAAAAATCGTGTGGTAACGTCGACACTGGGGTTTTCCCTGGTGGTCGATGGGCAACCCCGCTTATAGAAAAAGGAGCTTGAACGATTTCTCCGATACGAAGCGACATGGCCGATTCAGTGGCTGAACATATTGCCGCCCTGGATGATGAGGATTGGGGTGTCCGGGAAGATGCCGCGGCAGCTCTTGGCCAATTAGGCGATCCCCGATGTGTGCAACCGTTGATTCGAACGCTTCGGGACTCTGACCAGGCTGTGGCTGAAGCGGCCCGATCGGCATTGACAGCACTGGGCCAACCGGCCGTCCTGTCTTTAGGATTTTGCCTGCACGATGCCAATCTTCAAGTGCAGGAAGCGGCCGCTCGTATTCTAGCTACGACTGCGGATGAGCAGGCCTTTGAACCCTTGTTGTCCGCTCTGCTGAATCCTAATTGGGTGGTGCGTATGTCTGCGGCGAAGGGTATTGGTCGGCTTCGAAATCCCAAGGCTATTGATACGTTGATTTTGCTCCTCCAGGACAAAGTGCCAGCCGTACGGGAGGAAGCCGGGCGTGCTCTTCAAGCCATTGGGGAAGCCTCTATCACTAAGTTGCTTGAAAGCTTACGGCATCCTACCTGGAAGGTTCGATTGCGGGCGGTGGAAGCCCTGGCACTCATGAAACCCCAGGTAGCGGTGCAACCCTTAATGACCCTTGTCGAAGAGGATCCCGATATGGCGGTACGCCAGGACGCCGTTCGCGCACTGGGGCAAATAGGGGACACCCAAGCCATCCCTCTGTTATTGATATCACTCGATCGGCCATCCTTAAAATTACCGGCCATTGAAGCACTCGGTCACCTTCGATCCACCGACGCTCTTCCTCCTCTCATCGCTTTGGTAGAATCACTCCCCACCGAGGCCTATGAGGACCGCATGGAAGGGTGCACCGACCCACAATACAAAGAAGATCTCCCGCCGCTGGAAGCCGCCGTCAAAGCCTTGGCCAAAATTCGTGATCCCCAAGCCATTCCGACGCTGATTCAGGCCTTACAGAGTACGTTGCTGCGGCAAGAAGCGGCAGAGGCCCTTGCCCAGTTTGGCGAGGCGGCTAAGAACCCCCTGTTGAAACTGTTACGATCGACACAGAATGACAATCTTCGCCGTCATGTGTTGGAATCCCTTTCTCACCTTGGCTGGAGGCCGGGGCAAATTCGCCTCTAAATTAAGAGAATCGGACCATGCCTAAAGAAACCTTCGAAACGATCATCTCCGAATTGGATCATGAGGAAGATTGGCGACGGATGCGGGCCACCTCTACCTGTATGAAAGGGGGGCCTAAAGCGATCGAAGCCATCATCCAGGCCATTAAGACAGGAACATCTCATTACAAAGTTGAGGCTATCAAAATGCTGGCCCGACTGCGTGACCCACGTGCCGGATTGGCCTTGGCCAGCCTGATGAAGGATGATGACGAGCAAGTCCACCAAGCTGCGATGGCGGCATTGGAGTACCTCGCGGGTATTTTAGATGAAGCAACCGCGGAAGCCCTCTTGGAGCACTTGCAGGACGAGGCCTTGGCAGAACACGTCACGACGCTGCTCGGTGTCATCCCTACCTCAATTGGGCCACTCTCTGAGAGGCTCAAAGACACCAATGAGGCCATTCGGCAGCGCGCAGCCGAAATTCTTTCGCGTTTGCTGGACCCTCGTTCCGCGGATGCCTTTGTCGATGCCATGGCTGACCCCAATCTCCGTGACCTGGCTACTGACACCTTACGCAAATTGGGGTCTATTCGCGACCACATGGACCACATCATGGATAAGTTGCGAGATGTGGAGGAATCCGAACTGAAAGAGGGGGCCCGACAGGTCGCTGTCATTCAACTCCACTATATTGGCCGGCCCGCCGTGGAAATACTCTTGGAATATCTGGAAGACGACGACTGGGTGATTCGAGAAGCTGCGGCGGACGCTTTGGGGAAAATTGGCGATGTCCGGGCAGTGGAGCCGTTAATGGTCCGGTTGAAAACCGACCAAGACACCGGAGTGAAAGAACATGCCATAAAATCCCTGGGTCTTATTGGGGACCCCCGGCCAATTGAGTTGTATATCGAGTCCATTCCCATCCGCCCCCTCCGCATTCTGGCCGTGGAAGCCTTAGAAAAAGTGAAAGATGTGGAAGTCTTACGGCCACATAAGGAACTCTTTGCGCGTTTAAAAACGGACCGGGATGGCCTAATTTCATATAATTCGGGGGTCATCCTTGACAAACTGGAGGCCGCCGCTGCACAAATGGATGAAGAAGCCTGGGCTGGAAAGGAATAACGAATGACTGAACCTAATCAAGTAGATCCCTTATTGTCTGCCCTTCGGGATGATAATGAAGCCCTTCGCGATCATGCCGCCTCCCGACTTGGCGAAGTCGGGTCGGAAGCGGTGACTAAGCTCATTAATATGTTTTTGGAAGATGATTGTGTGGTTCGTGAGGCCGCGACGAATGCTTTGGTGCAAATGGGTGAACCCGCGATTGATCCCCTTATTGAAGCCCTGAAAGAAGACGAGGAATGGGCTGTTCGAGAACAGGCTGTAAACGCTCTCGGGAAACTGCGCGCTCACAAGGCCGTGGAACCCTTGGTACATGCCCTACGTCATGACAAAGATGGCGGAGTGCGAACGGCCGCCATTTGGGCCTTGGAACGGCTGGGGCATCCGGATGCTGTTCCCGCGTTGGTAGACGCTCTCATGGATGCGACCCTTCGGGAAGACGCCGCACGGGTTTTGAAAAAATTGGGAGACTCCCGAGCGACCGATGCGCTGGTGGAAGGCCTTCACGCCTCCAATTGGATCGTCCGTCGCCATGCTGCCGAGGCCTTGGGGAAAATCGGAGATCCTCTATCTCTCGATGCGCTAATTCAAGCCCTAGCCGATGAAGACTGGCTGGTTCGCCGCAATGCTGCAGAATCACTGGCACGCCTGAAGGATAGTCGAGCCATTGACCCTCTGGTTCCCTTGCTGGAAGATGAAAATGAAATGGTTCGAGATACCGCTGAGGGTGCTTTGGCCAGTCTGGGTTGGACATCCGGTTCGTCGACATAATTTCGGTTAACGTTTTTTCGTTTTTTTCACATCATACCTGAGGAAAAATAATTATCATGGCAAATGAAGCTCCCGCCAAATTGATATCCATCGGCCCCAAAAGTGGCACAAAAAAAGATGGGTTTAATCTCGTGACTGAAAAAGTGACCGCCATCAATCTTGAAATCAACCAAATCGAGGTTGAACTCTTGGCCTATGATGGCAAGACCGTCCTCTTAGATGTCGGCGAAGAAGCTGTAGAAGATCTCAAAAAAATCAAACTTGGCGATGGCGCGACTCTTCGGGTTGTGGAAGAATCTGGGAAACGGATCGTCAAAAGTTTTCGTATCCGTTCCAAAGATCCGAACGTGGCCGCTACCGATGTGGCCCTGTTGGATCTCACCGACACCCATTGGCTCAATCGTAAACACGCGATTGAAGTGCTCGGAGAACTGCGGGTGGAAGCTGCGGTGAAACCCTTGGTGGAGATGCTAAATGATGAAGTGGGGGATGTCCGCCAGCGTGCCTATGAAGCCTTGATCAAAATTGGGAAACCCTGTGTGGCTGAGGTCGTTCCGCTGTTAATGGAAGAGGAAGACGATCTTCGGCAATCAGCGACCGAGATTCTTCGAAAGATTGGGAAACCAGCGGTGGAGCCGCTTGCTCAGGCCTTGGGGGAAGCCGATGAACGGCTTCAAAAACGTATCATGAAAGTCTTGGATCGCATGGGTTACAAACGCAAGTAACGAAGCCAGAGTGAAGGAGGGTCTTTCCCTTACTCCTTTTGGGAAGGAGGCGTTCCCACCGTTTTTCGTCCCACCGAGACATAATAAAACCCCATTTCCTCCATGCGTCGGGGTTCGTAGACATTGCGAAGGTCGATGAAGGTCAGTGACTTGACCGTTGCTCGAATCCGGTCAAAATCCAAATTTCTAAATTGGTTCCATTCGGTGACCAGCACCACGGCATCCGCCCCCTCTATTGCCTGATAGGCATCCTGACACGGGATCATATTCGGTAAGACTTTCATCGATTCCTCTAACGCCTCGGGATCATAGGTGCGAATGCTACAGCCAGCCTTCATGAGTTCCTCGGCAATGAATAAGGCGGGCGAATCCCGAATATCGTCGGTATTCGGTTTAAAGGCCAATCCGAGAAGAGCAATCGTTTTCCCCTGCAATGTCCCAACCGCCTCCCTAATTTTCTCTACCATGCGAACTCTCTGCTGTTCATTGACGTGTTTGGTCGCTCGTGCCAAGGTCATTTCATATTCGGCATCAGTTCCAATATTGATCAATGCAGCCGTATCCTTCCCAAAACACGACCCTCCAAATCCAGGACCCGCGTGCAAAAACTTTGACCCAATACGTTTGTCCAGGCCCATCCCTTTCGAAACCATCTGCACATCGGCCCCAACCCGTTCACAAAGATTGGCCATCTCATTAATGAAGGAAATTTTGGTGGCCAAGAATACATTCGAGGCATATTTGATCACTTCAGCCGTAGGTACATCCGTGATCACCACTGGCGCATCAAGTAAATAGAGAGGACGATACAAATCCTTCATGATGGCCACGGCTTCGGAACTATCCGCACCAATGACCACCCGGTTAGGGCGCATAAAGTCCTCAATGGCTGAGCCTTCTCGAAGAAATTCAGGGTTGGACACGACACCGAAGTTACTGGGTACCGTTTGATTGTCTTGAATTAACGTCCGAATCCTGCTGGCCGTTCCCACCGGCACCGTCGATTTCGTCACGACGACTTTATAACCCGTCATCCTGGATCCCACACTTCGGGCCACTTCATCAACAAAGGACAAGTCCGCCGATCCATCTGGTCGCGAAGGCGTTCCCACGGCAATAAAAATTACCAGGGCTTCGTCCACAGCCTTATGCAAATCCGTGGTAAACCGTAAACGTCCAGCCTTGAGATTTTTTTCAACGAGTTCGCCAAGGCCTGGTTCGAAAAAAGGGAC
>JAZFZJ010000302.1:0-4311 GCA_036443915.1 Nitrospirales bacterium | reverse complement strand
AAGGAAAATTCAGTCCAAAGCCTGTTGAGGCAAGGAATTTCTAGTGGCTCATCCACTCAAACCTTGACAGAAAGACTCAGAGAGATCTCATGGACAGGCCGGGTTCTGGCAGGGGAACCTTAACGTGACGGGATCGAAAAAAAATATGGAACACATGAATTTTTAAGGGTGTGGGATTAATTTCTTCACAAGGATTTCCGAGAAAGTAAACAGAAGAGATAGCAAAAAAAACATGAAAAACCGGTCTCTTTACTTTTTGGAGTATTTCCTATGATTGAATCGACTGAACTCCGCGAAAGGCTGCAAAACTGCCAGAATCTACCGAGTTCGCCACAAGTGGCCAAGCAGCTCATTGAATTAATGGAATCGCCGAGTCCGGATATTGAAGAAATCGTACAGATATTGTCTCGTGATTCTGCTCTCACGGTCAAAATATTGCAATTAGCCAATTCTTCCTTTTTCCCCTACAAGTATAAGGTCACCACTCTACCTAAGGCGGCCATTCTTATCGGCTATAATGGAATCCTTGCCACGGCGCTGTCGTTTACCCTCCTTCAACATCTTCGAAAGGAAGGCACCGAGGGATTGGATTTGGAATTATTTTGGCGTCGGAGCCTTCTGACGGCTTCGGCCTGTCGCGCCATTGGTGAGGTGTGTCAGCAAAAAAATGTGGAAGAACTGTTCTTAGTTGGGCTCATTCAAGACATTGGCATGTTAGCGTTGGATAGACTGATGCCAGACTTGTACGCGTCTAAAGCCCTCAACCAATTGGTTCATGCTGATGTGGTTGTGCATGAGCGACAAATACTTGGAGTGGATCATGCTCTCGTCGGCAGTTGGTTATTAACGGACTGGAGTTTTCCCTCAAAATTGTGTACAGCGGTTCAATTAAGTGATGAAACAGACCCCTGTCTAGTTTCCAATGGCTCGGAGAGGTTTAATAATTGTGTAAAATTTGCGGTGACCCTGGCCGAGTTAATTATGATCAACGCCTCTGATGAAACACTGTTGGATCTGGTGGATGTGGCGGAGAAGAGCTTGGAGCTAGACCCCTTTGCCTTTGCCGTGATCTTAAAAAAAGTTCAAGGTATTGTCAGGGAAACAGAAGTCCTCTTTGACATGAATAGCCAAAGTGAGGCAAAAATTCTTCAATTGACGGAACGGGCCAAAATTCTCCTCACGAAACGAAATTCACAACTTGCCACTCAACTGGATTCCCTCGTTCTTCAAAACACCCAGCCCGGGATGGTTTAGCACATCTCACCATTATCCGATCTGTTCTGGCTAGCACCTCCATCGAAATAGTATAAGGAGCTGTATTTTCTGTCTAAGCGTAATCGAGACGGTCTAGTAGAGTTACCCTCAGGCGATTTAAAGGCCTGTTGAAAAAGCAGGCCCTCGCGAAAGCGCAGGGTCTGCCAGCGGCCTTCTCGGCCCATTGTCGTGCTCCCGTACTCCGTATACACTCTGCTTTGCCACCACGGTCGCGCGCTCCGGAATGCGGTAAGCCCTACTACGGCCTTGCCCGAGGAACGGCACGTCTTGGCCTGCCCGGGTGGGGCGGGTGAGACGGTGGGCCTTTCTGACCATTTCCCCTTCCTATTTGGTCGTCCATAGAATATTGCAAAGGCAATCGGCATTGATAGAATTTTGAATTATTCAACAGTTCCTTTACCGGTCGGAAAGGTTGTGGATTTGTTGTTCCAGTTCCTCAATGCGCTCAAGCAATGTCAGGGCCACACTCACTCCTGCCCAATTCAGCCCTAAATCTCGACGTAATCGAAGCCCACGACGTAATCGATCAATCGTGTCGAATGGAAAATAATCCACGCCTTGTTGATCAGGTTCAGGGGGTTGAATAATCTCCCATCGTAGACACACTTCTAGAATGTCTTCACCGATACCTAATCGAGTGCACACCTCTTCTCGCCGTATGGTTTCGTAGTTCATGATTTCAGCTGTGACTTCTTCATATGTGGGTTGAGACTCTTCATTCATGGGCGGCCTCACGCAGAAGAGATGAACGGGGATCCGAATAATCAAATTTCGCTAACTGTTCATACAGGCGCAATTCCTCAGGAGAAGGACTTGAGGGGGTGACAATGTCAAGAATAACCAATTGGTCACCATGTCCACCCCTACGCTTGGGAAGGCCTTTTCCCTTTAGTCGCATACGTTGTTGGGGTTGGCTTCCCGCGGGGATTTTCAGACGGACGGTCCCGGTTAATGTTGGTACTTGTACCTCGGTGCCTAACACGGCCTCCCACGGCCAGAGGGGCAAGTTGATCACAATGTCCGAGTCCTTTCGTGTAAATACGGGGTGCGGGACAATGTCCACATGAAAAAATAAATCTCCAGGTGGTCCTCCGCCACGGCCGGGTGCGCCTTTTCCCCGGACCCGGAGACGCTCCCCACTTCGAACCCCTGCAGGAATCCGGACTTCAATGGGGCGCGGCATTCCGGTTGCATCCGGTAGATTGATGGTTCGGCGCGTGCCTGTAAAGGCCTCCCGGAGCGAAACCGAGAGGTTGGCTTCCAGATCATGCCCAGCCATCGCAAATCCTCGAAAAGAGGATCCCTCTCGGTGAGCCCCTTGCCCAAACATTTCTTCAAATATCTCACGAAAATCGGCCCCATCTTGGGTGGGGCCAGAGTAGGCGGGTCCACCTGCTTCTTGGCGTGCTCGAGCATAGGCTTCGGCTTCTTTCCAATTCACCCCATATTGGTCGTATTTTTTGCGAGTCTCTTCATTGCCAAGGACCTCATAGGCCTCGTTCAATTCCTTGAACTTTTTTTCCATCGACACCTTTTTGGCACCAGGGTGTAAATCGGGATGAAATTTGCGAGCCAGCCGACGATAGGATTTTTTCAACTCCTTGGAGTCAACATCTTTTTTCACCCCAAGGATCGCATAATAATCTGGTGGTGCGGCAGCCATGGATTAAAGTTTGAAACGAAGTTGAAGAATTGATGGGTCCAATTGAAATGTCACACCATTTAAATTACTCAAGGTGGCGTTGAATATTTCTCACACCTCGCACATATATGCATGAGGTCGAATCAAGAGCAAGATCCGACGGGAATGTTCAAAAAAGTCCGTCCAGCAAGGCCGCAGCCCTTTGGGCGCGCGGAGCGTACAGCGAGTACGTGAGCACGGCGAAATGGCGAGAACGCCGCTGGCGGCTTTTTTCAACATTCCCCTCAAGGCTACCGTGTTTACCCAAAGGGATACAAGGGAGGAAGGCTGGGATGTCATTCCGAACATTGACCTGAGGGGTGAGGGACAAGAAAGGCTCGGCGAATGGTGACCAAAAAGTCATTGATTCGTCCCAAGTCGCTCAGATCTTGTTGGGTCCGCACCAAACTCTGTGCCTTCACCATCAACTCTTCCCCCAACTCAATGACATCGCCGAGCCGGTACTGCCCCTGTTTGATATCCGAAAGCTGTTGTCCCATAGGGGTCTGGGCGATATCGATAGTATATTGTCCAGTCTCTAGGAGTTCACAGAGATTATAGAGAACTCGGATAAAGGCGGCGGCATACTTGGCTGGACGCTCGTCTTTCTTTTTCAGCAACTTGGTTCGTTGGTTATGAGCATAGTTCGTAAAAGCCTCCAAGGCTTTGTGAGGAGACCACAGGACTGAAAACAATGAGCGAAGGTCTTCTCCCCAACGATCGGCCATGACAACTGGGGCCAACAGCGTTTCAAGCACGAGCGGGTGGCCCTGAGTGGCCAACAGAAGGAATGGGCCGATCTCCCATGCCGTCTCATCGTTATCGCCTTTAGTCCAGTGGGTGGTAGGAGGCTTGAATCCAAGATGAAACATGTCCTCGGTCGGTATCACATAGACGCGACGGTAATCCAGGTCGCTCTCTTCTGTGGCAAGACCATGAGCATGCGAGCCCACCAGGACCTTCAAAATCGTATGGGACTGTGTTGGCAAGATCCAATCCTGTTCCTAGTGGTGAATGAGAGCATGAATGATGGGAAAGTTGAAAAAGTCCGCCAGCGGCGTTCTCGTTGCTTCGGAGAACTCAACGTACATACCTGTACGCCTCGTTCTCCTCGCTGCCTGCGGCCGTACTGGACGAGAATTTTTGAACATTCCCAATTTCCCGGGATAATGTATCGTATTGGCCCGACATATCCGATATTGGGAACATTTTGAATGATTCAACAATCCCTGGATAGTCATCTGGATTCTCAAAAGTTATGATGAAATGCGAAGAACGGCGGCTCCTTGAATGGCTCCCGCTTTGAGTTGTTGCAAGGCCGTATTAGCATGCTCGAGAGGGAAAGGAATGGTATG
>JAZFZJ010000301.1:0-15992 GCA_036443915.1 Nitrospirales bacterium | reverse complement strand
TGTGGGCGATCGAAACTTTCCGATTCGGGAAAAGCGGCTGGAGTTTCAACATCCGAACGTCGCCTATTTTAATGTCGGGTTTAAGCAGATTCCCGAAAAAGAAGGATGACCGGTCTTTCGGGTTATCTTTGAGAGTCAATTACGTTCGGCCAATATTTCCAGGTACATTTCGGAATGACACAGTAATGGGCACGATTGTCTTTTTCTATTTTGCCAGTGTCATCGTGGTGACGGCGGCGCTCGTCGTGGCCCTTCGAAATCCAGTGGATAACGTCTTGGCGTTGCTCGTGATGTTTTTCCATGTGGCGGGGCTTTTTGTCACCTTGCATGCGGAGTTCTTGGCGGTCATTTAGATTCTGGTCTATGCAGGGGCGATTTTGGTGCTCTATCTCTTCGTGGTGATGTTGTTGAACCTCAAGCGAGAGGAACGGTTCCATCATCAGGTGACGGTAGGTCTCTTCTTAGGATGTGTCTTATTTGCTGAAGCGGTGCTTTTAATGTTGAAAGGTGAGGTTTCCTTGGGGAACGGTCTTCCTGCCATGGGGGAAGCGACCGAGCTCGCGAGGGGTAATACGGAATCGATCGGGGAATTGTTGTTTACCACGTATTTGTTCCCCTTTGAAGTGGCCTCCCTGATTCTCCTTGTGGCCATGATTGGCGCCGTGATCCTTACCAAAAAGGGAATTATGGAGGTCAAAGGATAATGGACGTTCCGGTGAGCTACTATTTGGTGCTGAGCGGGATGGTCTTTTCGATTGGCTTAGTCGGGGTTCTTATTCGACGAAATATCATCATCATTTTATTATCCATTGAGTTGATGCTGAATGCCACCAATATTAATTTCGTGGCGTTTTCTTCTCACCTGGGCAATCTTTCGGGCCAAGTCTTTGTGTTTTTTGCGCTTACCGTGGCTGCCGCAGAGGTCGCGGTAGGGTTGGCGATCATTATCGCCCTCTACCGTCATTCAGCGAGTATCAACATTGACGACTTCCGGTTGCTGAAATGGTAGGGCAATGCTCTACGCCTTAATTCCGCTGCTCCCCCTCATCGCATTTGTGGTCCTCGGCCTATTCGGCCACGTCATCAAAGAGCGAAGCCACTTTGTCGCTGTTCCTGCCGTTATTGGGGCATTTCTTCTCTCCCTGATGGCTCTTGCCGAAGTGGCGGGGGGAACTGTCCTTCGGGTCCCTCTCTATACGTGGGCTAGTTCAGGCGATCTCACCATTACCTTAGGCTTATTTATTGATCAGTTAACCGTGGTCATGTTGTTACTGGTCACGATAGTCAGTTCCTTGGTGCATGTCTATACGATTGGCTATATGCACGGTGAGCCCGGCTATGCCCGATTTTTTAGCAATATTGCCCTCTTTACGTTTTCCATGTTGATGCTGGTGATGGCAGATAATTTCCTGCAACTGTTCGTTTTTTGGGAAGCCGTGGGGCTATGCTCCTACTTGTTGATCGGCCACTGGTACGACCGAGAATCTGCGCGTGCCGCAGCGACTAAAGCCTTCTTGGTGAATCGAATCGGGGATTTCGGGTTTATGCTGGGCATATTTTTAGTCTTCATCACATTTGGGAGTTTGCAGTATCAGAGCGTCTTTCCTCAATTGGAGCAAGTGGCTGGAGGGACAGTGAACTTGCTGGCTTCCATTGGCGGAAATTGGGACGTGTCGGTCATGACCATGATCTGTCTTTTCCTTTTTGTCGGTGCAGTGGGAAAGTCTGCACAAGTGCCGCTGCATGTGTGGTTGCCTGATGCCATGGAAGGCCCCACTCCGATCTCGGCCCTAATCCATGCGGCTACGATGGTGACGGCAGGAGTCTTTATGGTGGCCCGATTCGCGCCAATGTATAACCTCTCTCCGTTGGCCATGGATGTGGTGGCGGTGGTGGGGGGGATGACGATGTTTCTTGGGGCCACGATCGCGCTGACGCAAACCGATATCAAACGGGTGGTGGCCTACTCCACCTTGAGCCAATTAGGTTACATGATGATGGCCTGTGGGTTGGGTGGTTATATCGCGGGAATATACCATCTGCTCACCCACGGTGCCTTCAAAGCGTTGCTGTTTCTTGGCTGTGGTGCGGTGATTATTGCGTTGCATCATGAACAGGATTTGCGGAATATGGGAGGACTGAAAGATAAGCTGCCTGTGACGTGTTGGACGTTTGTCATTGGATCCTTAGCTCTTGCAGGATTTCCTTTGACGGCAGGGTTTTTTAGCAAGGATGAATTGTTGTTGGTTGCGTGGATGTCGGGTGGATTGGGGAAAACGCTTTCTGTCCTAGGATTGCTGACGGCACTGATGACGGCTTTCTATAGTTTCCGGTTGGTATTTTTAATCTTTTGGGGAGAATCTCGTGTGGATTCCAAACATGCCAACCATGTCCATGAACCGTTCAAAACCATGACGATTCCTCTTCTGATTCTCGCGATACTGAGTATTATGACAGGGTATCTCGGCATCCCAGAATATTTGGCTCCAGCGTTTCCTGGAGGGGAGGGCAGCGGCCATCATGAAGGATCGGCTGCGTTGGGAATTATGGGTGCAGCTACGGCCATGGGTCTTTTGGGAATTGTTGGGGCCTACCTGGTGTATGTGAAATCGCCAGGCTTGCCGGACCGCTTGGCGGCTCAGTGGCAATCGTTGTATCAGTTGTCTTTGAATAAATGGTATGTGGATGAAGCCTATGATCGAACGGTGGTGGAGCCAACATTAAGGTTGGCTGATCGGTTGTGGAAATGGGTAGATGTGTGGGTAATTGATGGTGCGGTCAATGGAGTGGCGCGAGCCGTGGCCTGGGGAGGATGGGTGACGCGACTGCTTCAAAGTGGAGAAGCCCAAAACTACGCGCTGGCGATGACCGTCGGCGCCGTAGTGATTTTGGGTACGTTGATATATTTGTAGTAGGGTTAGGTGGATTGTCGGATGCAGTCATACTGATAGTTCAACACTCAAGACCGATGCAGGAGAAAACCCAATTGTGACTGAGATGGTGATTCCCTCCGGGGGTATGCCCTGGCTCACGCTTGTACTTATTCTGCCGCTACTTGGAGTGGCAGCGATGTTGTTGGCGCATGAGGCGCTGTCCCGACAGATTGCGCTTGGGACTTCTTTCCTGACCCTCTTGATATCCTTGCCACTCTGGTTCCTGTTCGACAATGCCCATTCAGGTATGCAATTTGTCGAAAAACATCAATGGATTGATTCACCGGCTATTTACTATGCCCTTGGGATTGATGGCATCAGTATGCCGTTGATCCTGTTAACCACGTTCTTGACTCCGCTGTGTGTTTTAGTGTCTTGGACGGCCATTCAGACTAAACAAAAAGAATTCCTTGCGAGTCTGCTGTTTATGGAGACTGCCACGATTGGGGTGTTTGCTGCCTTGGACTTTGTGTTGTTTTATGTGTTTTGGGAAACGATGCTCATCCCTATGTATCTCTTAATTGGGATTTGGGGCGGACCGAATCGGGTCTATGCGGCCATCAAATTTTTCCTGTACACCTTTGCTGGCAGTATTTTGCTCCTGGTGGCCATTCTGGTGTTATTTTTTGAAGGCGGACGAACGTTCGATATTCTCGCCTTGACCCAGGCTTCATATGCCCCCACTCTGCAAGCGTTGTTGTTTTGGGCATTTTTTGTTGCCTTTGCGGTCAAGGTTCCGATGTTTCCTTTTCATACCTGGCTGCCTGATGCTCATGTTGAAGCCCCGACGGCCGGCAGTGTCATTCTGGCGAGTGTGTTGCTCAAGATGGGAGCGTATGGGTTCTTACGATTTTCCCTACCCATGCTGCCAGATGCGTCGGTGACTTTCACCCCCATCATGATGACCTTGTCAGTGGTTGCCATTATTTATGGGGCATACATGGCCTTAGCGCAAACCGACCTCAAAAAACTCATTGCCTATTCCAGTGTGAGTCACATGGGTTTCGTGACCTTGGGAATTTTTGCGCTGAACACCCAGGGACTCGAAGGGGCCGTCCTTCAGATGGTCAACCATGGTATTACGACGGGCGCGCTCTTTATGTGTGTTGGGATCATTTACGAACGGACCCATAGTCGGCAAATTGTCGACAATGGCGGGTTAGCCGAAGCTATGCCCAAGTATGCCACCTTTTTGGTGATTTTCGCGCTGTCCTCAGTCGGGCTTCCGGGAATGAACAGTTTTGTGGGTGAATTTTTGGTGCTGATTGGAACCTTTGCCTGGAGCAAGCTGACGGCGACGCTGGCCGCTTTGGGAATTATCTTAGCCGCCGTCTATATTTTATATATGGTGCAGCGAATGGTTTACGGACCGGCCTCTTCTCAGATGCTCCCGAAGTTGATCGATTTGAATAGACGAGAATTTGGCATGCTGGTCCCATTAGTTGTCTTTGTGTTTTGGATTGGACTCTACCCCAAACCCTTGTTGGACGTGATGCATGCGAGCGTGGCCCGGGTCCTTTCCGAACAGTCTAGGTCTGCCACCGTTCAAGGGATTACCGCACCTTTAAAGAACAGGTTGGCGATGAGTGGAGACCAGCGTGATCGGGTCTCAGTACGTGTGGGGGAGACAGAGCCATGACGCTTCCTCTTGCTGACCTGGTTACAATCCTTCCTGAAATGATCATTGTGGGCATGGCGTGTGTTCTGCTCGTTTTAGATCCTATTACCCCACGGGCAAAGAAGGATCTCCTAGCTTGGATGAGCCTGGGAACGTTGGTGGTGTGCAGTTTCGTCACTATGGGGAGTTTTGGTGACCGAGTCATGGCTTTCAGCGATTTGGTCGTTGTAGATTCCTATGCGGCCTTCTGGAAAATGTTGCTGTATCTCGTCAGTGGGATGACTATTTTGTTGTCGATGAGTTATCTCAAAGAAGAAAAGATCGATCTGGCGGAATACTATGCGTTTGTGCTGCTGGCATTGGCTGGCATGATGATCATGGTCTCTGGAGCAGATTTGCTCGTCATCTACTTAGGCCTCGAGCTCATGTCCATCACGCTCTATATTATGGTGGGGTTCAAGCGATTTGAGGCTCGGTCGATTGAAGCGTCCGCGAAGTATTTCGTGTTGGGTGCGTTTTCTTCAGGTATTTTGTTGTATGGCATTTCCCTCTTGTTCGGAATGACGGGGAGCACGCGATTAGCCGAAATTTCTATCGCGGTAAGCGAAAGAGGCCTGGATGATCCTCTGGTGTCACTGGCGCTCATGCTGGTCATTGTGGGTTTTGGATTTAAGGTGGCTGCGGTGCCGTTTCATATGTGGACTCCTGATGTGTATCAAGGTGCTCCGACATCAGTGACAGTCTTCATGGCGGTGGCGTCCAAAGCGGCGAGCTTCGCGGCGTTTCTTCGAGTGCTTTTAGAAGCCTTTGGTGGCGTCAAACCAAATTGGAATTTGTTGATTCTAGCTGTTTGCCTGGGCTCGGTGGCTTTGGGCAATCTGGTTGCCATTGTCCAGACCAACGTGAAACGGATGCTGGCCTATTCCAGTATTGCCCATGCAGGGTATGCTCTCATTGGGATCGTGGTGGCTGGATGGGTAGGGGCTGAAACGGACATTTCCACCCGCGGTGTGTCGAGTCTTATGCTCTATTTAGCGATCTATTCGTTTATGACCTTGGGAGCGTTTGCTATGGTCTCTATTTTAAGGAATGGCGGCCTGGAAGGTGAAGAAATCGAGGACTTTTCAGGGTTGGCCAAACGACATAAGGGCGGAGCTTTTCTCATGTTGGTTTTTATGGTGTCGTTAGCAGGTATTCCACCTACGGCGGGATTTATCGGAAAGTTTTATCTGTTTATGGCGGCTGTGAATGCCGGCTTGGCCTGGCTGGCCATTTTCGCCCTTATCTTTGCGGCCATTTCGGCCTTTTACTATTTACGGGTCGTGATGGTGATGTATATGCGCGAACCCTCATCTGAACAAGAACTCAACACCCATCTCGTCCTCAACCCACAAGTAACTGTTGTTTTAGCTTGTGCTGTAGCTGGGGTGCTGCTGCTGGGGGTCTACCCAGGGCCGCTGGTCTCGGTTGCAGAATTTTCTACTCTTCCCATTAAATAAGTTTCCGGTTCCTTTTCCTCTCTCAACCCATAATATTTGGGGTGTATTGGTCTGACACCATTACTCTAAATGACTGAACCCTAAAATTCCAATTCCGAGAACCATCAACAGGGCTCCTCCAAGGCGCTCCCGAATATGTTGTTCCCGTAAGAATACCATCCCCCAAATGGCTGCAAAGAGAATGCTTGATCGTTTTACCGCAATGACGGAGGGGACTGGTCCCAGACTAAGGGCATGACTGTGAAGGAGGAGGCCTAAGGCTTGGAACAGTCCGATGAGCAAAAGGACTCCTATGATCCTGCGGGGTGGAATTTGGATGTTCCGCATGGGCAAGAACCGAAGTAACAGGAGAAATCCAAGGGCCATAAAGCTGGAAATAGAAAGGCTCCAAAAAAGTGGGGAGGAATTCTGGACGCCAATTTTATCGAAATTGGAGGTGAGACTGTAAATGACTGCTACGGAGAGCATCCGTCTGGGACCGGGTTGTTGAAAGATAGCCCAAATTGGTGCTAGGGGGCCTTGATGAACGGTTTGAATGTGTAACACGTAGGCTCCGGCCACCACACACACAATGCCCCCAATGTCCTGTGCATTTGAAACATCGCCAACCAACAGAGGTGAAGTGACCAACAGAAAAATAGGCGTAAAAGAGACAAAGGGAATGGCCAAAGACAAATCTGAGGCCTGGAGGGCCCGCATGAATTGAAACATGGCCAGTACATTCAAGGTGCCTCCGAGAAGAAGTGCTGGAACGAAACCAGATCCCAGCATAGGAACGGAGTCTGTGCCCAATAATACGCCTAAGAGCAATGGAATAGGGATGACACAGGCCGCCAGACCAGCGAGTTGCGGTGGGACTGAACGCAGACTCTGCTTACTGAACAAATCCTTAAGTGATTCACTCAGTGCAGCTAATAAAGCGAGATGGAGCCAAGTCATGAACGGGTTTGGTCGGTTGAGGCGACCTTAGGATTATACCTTATTGCTGGATTGAAAATTTCTTACATGCTTCTCAACCCTCACAAGGGGTCTCATGGATCTTACATGAGGGCGAACGAGCCATCCAGGGTTGGATAGTCGTTGGTCAGGGAGTCTGCAGAAAAAGCAGAGAAAAGGGCCTAGGGTGTAAGATTGGAAAGTATGCTATTAGGAGGTACGTGCGGGAGGGCAGTGTTGGAGAATTTCCTGAACCGCAGCGATAACCATTTTGATGGTGTCGATCTGTAAGCGTGGCATTGGTTGGGTGGGCAGAGAACAGGTAGCGCCCTGCGAGAGGAGATATTGGGTGAAATGCAGATGACCTGAGAAGGCTGCAGAATGAAGCGGCGTCATACCAATGGCATTGGTCGCGTTGATAGGTGCCCCTGAATCAAGAAGAAGCTTAGCCATATCTGTGTCACCGGTTTGTGCGGCCAGGTGAAGAGCGGTCCAACCTTCCTTGAAGGGTGTCTGTACTGTGGCACCGTGTGAGAGAAGAAAGGAAGTCATTCGACGCTGTTGGTTCTGGACGGCAATATGCAGTGGAGTAATTTTCCCTTCCTTCCCTTTCACATCCGCACCATATTCAAGTAAGAGCTTGGCCACATCCACATGGCCTCCTTGGGCTGCAAAGTGAAGGGGAGTCCATTTAGCTTGATAGGCGGCCCGGACATTGGCACCGCGCTCCAGCAAGAGATTTGTGATCGTGATTTGCCCAGATTTTGCTGCGAGGTGTAAGGGTGTGATTCCTTCAGGAGTTCGCTGATTGGCATCGACTCCTTGATTCAGCAATTGATGGGTGAGAGAAACATTTCGATTTTGAATGGCTTGAAAGAGATCTTGCAAGGGAGAATCGTGCCATCCTGAGGATACGGCGTAGGATAAGATAATGCCCAGGGCGAGCCCTACATATTTGACGATTTTGAATCCCCGGGTTTGGGTCATAGGAGACCGTGCTCCTGAAAGTTGAAAAAAGGTTGGCTGCCTGGGATCAGAGAAATAGATTGATTCGTTAGAACCTAAGGAAACGGGAAGAGAGGGAGATGCGCCATTCCCCATTTGGAGGGGTTACGGCAAAAATCTGTGTGTTAGCGTAGGAATGGGAAAGTAGGGGGTTAGTGAAATTCGGCTAATCCAGGATTGGTGAGTAGGATTGTGAGGGAAGAAACCGTCGTTGGAGGGTAGAAATTGATAGAAAACGGTTAGGGTTTCCCAGCCAGCAGCTTTTCTTTTTGGGCTTCGAATTCGTATTGTGTGATAAGTTTCTTGTCGAATAAGTCACCCAACTTCACCAATTCATCAGCGACTAAGGTTGTTGAGCCATTGGTCTCATGCTGTTCGCTTTCAGCCTGAAGGCGGGCCTGATGATCCCCTTGAAGAATGAGTCCATCTAGTAAATAGTGCCAATGTTTTGCGGTATTGATGGATTTATCAAAAATGATACCCCCCTCTTTCGTTTCCATATCCAGAACGTTCACCACATGAATGGGGTTGGTCATATCATGGACCAAGACCAGGAGATCAATTCGTTGGTTAGAACTACTGGATGATTCGGCATGTAAACGGGTAATCTCTCTCTCCATTTTGGGTTGAATCTCTCGTAGGAAGGTCAAAACCTCTTTCGGACAAGATCGTAGCCCTTGTTCGAGGGTCTTTCCGTTATAGATCACGTGGGACCCGACGAGAGCCGAAACAGGGAGCAGTCGTGGTGAGGAAGAGGGTGTTTTGAGCAAACATATTCGTCGACTGTGTTCATTGACGGCAACGCCGCTCAGTCCATCATTACCCATAAGCATTTGCAATGGGATGAAGTCAGTTCCATCGATTTTTTTGAATGTTTCTTTTCGTCCTGCTTGCGGTAGGGTCAATATTATAAAGATTCCCCCAAACAGGATCACGACGACAAGCGTAAACATAATGATGAGGGCATCCATCGCGTGACCTATCAGCTCATGAGGGGGTTGAAAAACTCAAATGAGGTGGGTAGGCCAGAGATCCCCACGAGAGGTGAGGCATAAAACCCATTTGAGAATCGCTTTGGCGCAGAGAACTGTACCATGGAGTATAAAAAAGGAACCACCCGCGTGTTCAAGTTTGGAAAATCTGAGGATAGTCTATATTTCGGCTATTAGAGGTCAAGCCTTTATGTTTCTGGGACAAATATTTTCTTGATAAAAATTTTGGGGTGGGTAACGTTCCGTGGTATCCCCTTTGGGGGTTTTCTGGCTAACTCATTAAGAAAGCCAATCAACAGTTTGATCAACAGGTTAGGCATATCAACAAGAGTTCAAATACAGCTGTGCTTTGTTGGTTGATGCTAGAGATTCGTTGAAGTTCTCTAGACCATTTGGTAAGCTAGCCATCCCTTTCTTTTTAATCATTAAGACAACATTGATAGGTGGTTCTATGGCACGGTTGGGAAAAGCGCTCATCAGCGTATCGGATAAAACTGGTGTGGAAACCATGGCGAAGGGCCTGGTGGCATTCGGGGCGGATATTCTGTCCACGGGCGGGACAGCGAAAATGCTCCAAGATGCTGGCGTGGCCGTAACCGAGGTGGCGCAATATACGGGCTTCCCGGAGATCATGAATGGCAGGGTGAAAACCCTACACCCCAAAATTCATGGTGGCTTGTTGGGACGGCGTTCGGTTGAGGCGCATGTTCGGCAAATGGAGGAACAGGGGATTGAGCCCATTGATGTGGTGGTGGTCAATCTCTATCCCTTTGAATCGACCGTGGCTAGGCCTGGGTGTACGTTTGAGGAGGCCATTGAGAATATCGATATTGGAGGCCCCTCTATGCTGCGTTCGGCAGCGAAAAATCATGAGGATGTATTGGTGGTGGTTGATCCGCAGGATTATCAGCGAGTGCTGGAAGCCTTGCAGGCTGGGACGGTGTCTTTAAGTTTACGGCGAGAGTTAGCCCAAAAGGTTTTCTCCCATACTGCCCGATATGACTGTTTGATTGCCCAATATTTCCATTCTCAATTGGCCGAAACTTTTGAACAGCAATTTCCCTCACTCCTGTCCCTGACCTACAAAAAAATCGAGGATCTCCGCTATGGTGAAAACCCGCATCAAGGCGGCGCCATCTATCAAGACAGTCAGATGAAAGACGCCTCGGTTTGCCAAGCCAAACAACTACATGGCAAAGCCATGTCCTACAATAATTATTTGGATGCCAATGCGGCCTTGGAGTTAGTCAAAGAATTTGACGAGACGGCAGTGGTGATCGTCAAACACAATAATCCCTGTGGCGTCGCGTTGGGTGACACGCCGGTCGAGGCCTATGTGCACGCACGAGAAACCGATCCGATTTCCGCCTTTGGGGGGGTGATTGCCTGCAATCGGGATGTCGATCTGGCCATGGCCAAGGAGGTGACCTCCACGTTTGTCGAAGTGCTCATTGCCCCGGCATTTACGGAAGAGGGTTTGGCTGAATTGCAACGGAAAAAGGATTTGCGCCTGTTAGCCGTGGGACCGTTAGAAAGTGCCCAACCCGATTCGCTGGATATGAAAAAAATCGTGGGTGGACTTTTAGTTCAGCACCGGGATCTTGGATCGCTACGTGAATTAGGCGAATTGAATCTTCCGGCTCAGCGGCAGCCGACGAACGATGAATACCAGGCATGCGATTTTGCGTGGAAGGTGTGTAAACATGTGAAGTCTAATGCCATTGTATTTGCGACCCCTCGCCAAACGGTGGGTATTGGTGCCGGACAAATGAGTCGGGTCGATTCCGTGAAGCTGGCCCAAATGAAAGCCAATCTTCCCATTAAAGGCTGTGTGATGGCATCCGATGCCTTCTTCCCCTTTCGAGATGGGATTGATGCCGCTGCTGCTGCCGGGATCACCGCGGTCATTCAACCGGGTGGGTCCATTCGGGACAAGGAAATCATTCAAGCCGTTGATGAGCATCAGATGGCCATGATTTTGACGGGGATGCGCCACTTCCGTCATTAACCGAAGCATGCCCCCGTCCTTCCGTGTTCTCCCCGGTTCTCTATATTTTACGGCAAGGTCGTGAATCAGCCTTGAATGAAGGAATCCTTTCACTCCTGCTCGCCCCTTGGGAAGAGGGCAAGAGGGGGGGAGAGATTTTCAGGGTATTATGACCGAACCAACAGCAACGAGGGGTTGTCTGTCTCCCTCTTTTGTATGCAGCGGTCGCTGCCCTATAGGATGCAGCAAGAATGCGGAGGGGAAAATTGAGGTGTTTCTATAGATGAAGATCCTCGTTATCGGAAATGGTGGCCGTGAGCACGCCTTAACCTGGAAATTGGCTCAATCGCCTCGCGTACCCACCCTGTATTGCGCCCCGGGCAATGCCGGCATGGCCCAAGTGGCGGAATGTGTGCCACTTAAAGCTGATGATATCACGGGCTTGAAAGCCTTCGCGCAGGACCATCATATTGACCTGACCGTGGTGGGGCCTGAATTGCCCCTTTCGTTAGGGATTGCGGATGAATTTCGAAAATCCAAATTGCGCATTTTCGGCCCGACGCGCAATGCCGCCCTCATAGAATCCAGCAAATCCTTCGCCAAAGAACTCATGATTCGGGAAAAGATCGCAACTCCTGCTTCGCGAACATTTGATTCTTTGGATTCCGCGCTGGTCTGGCTCACCACCTGTCCGCTCCCAGTGGTGGTCAAAGCCGATGGATTGGCGCAAGGCAAAGGGGTCATTATTTGTGGCACACGGGCTGAAGCCCAGGAGGCTGTCAGAAGTATGTTGGAAGAACAGCGATTTGGTAAAGCCGGAGCACGAGTGGTCCTCGAAGAATTCCTGGGCGGAGAAGAATTGACGGTGATGGCTTTTGCCGATGGTCGAACCGTGATTCCCATGATCCCTGCACAAGATCATAAGCGAATTGGAGAGGGGGACACGGGACCCAATACGGGTGGTATGGGAGCCTATGCGCCGGCGCCTCTTGGAACTCTGGAGCTTCGTGAGCGGATCTTACACGATGTGCTATATCCGGCCGTCCGAGGCCTTTCCCGAGTTGGAAGTCCGTATTATGGGGTGCTGTATGCCGGATTGATGATCAAAGATGGGAAGCCGTATGTCTTGGAATTTAACGCCCGTTTTGGTGATCCCGAAACGCAGGTCGTGTTGCCACTGTTAAAAACAGATTTACTGGAGGTCCTAGAAGCGGTGGTCGAGCATCGTTTGGACCAACTGCACGTGGAATGGCACGATCAATCAGCGGTCTGTGTTGTGCTCACATCTGGCGGATATCCCGGGTCGTATCAAACGGGGTTTCCGATCACTGGCTTGCCAGAACGGGAATCGGAATCTGTCATGGTCTTTCATAGTGGGACGATGTTTGCCAAGGAAGCACTCCTCACCCAAGGCGGACGAGTGCTAGGGGTCACGGGTAGGGATGCCACCTTAGTGGGCGCCAAAGAACATGCCTATCAAGCCCTATCGCCCATCCAGTTTGAAGGGCGATACTTTCGTGCGGATATTGCCCACCGTGTGTTTCACGTCTCTGCCTGACCCAGGGGCCCTGACGTGGCCACCGTCCTCTCACTCACGGCTTCTCCAGCAACCCAACTCATTCAAGATGCCGAGCAATGTCTGCAACAGGGTGGCGTTCTAGCCGTTCCCACCGATAGTTTCTATGCATTGGCAGTCAATCCCTTCCATCAAGCCGCTTTAGAGCGTCTAGTTGCCATGAAAGGAGAGCGAAATCATAAACCCTTTCCTGTGCTGATAGGGGAGGTGACTCAGATCAATCAATTTGTACCAGAAGTCCCTGCTCTGGCGTGGAATCTCATCCCCCAATTTTGGCCGGGGTTACTGACCTTGGTTTTTTCCGCTCGTGCCGATCTCCCTGAGGTGCTCACGGGGGGAAGCGGAACCGTCGGGATACGTGAGCCTGGTGATCCGCGTCTGCGCCAGCTTTTGAGTCAAATTGGGCCGGTGACGGGAACCAGTGCAAATCGAGCGGGAACGGTTCCGTCAACCACCGCGGTTGAGGTGCAACAACAATTGGGTTCCGAAATCGACATGATTCTTGATGGCGGTCCGGCACCGGGCGGCCTTCCTTCCACGGTGTTGCAACTGGTTGGCGAAATCCGTCTCCTCCGCGAAGGCGCCATTTCCCTCTCCACTCTCCAACAGGCCCTCGGCCCATCAGTGATCATCACATCATGAGGGAAAGCCTGTGTGATTGATTCCCGTGAGACTCGGATCTGCTGAGGATGGCTGGGATATTTTGTATAGTTAAGTCACGCCGGGTCAGAACCACCACAGATACGATCAAATCGAAAACCTCGGATCACAGAACTGTTTGATCACATACATACTCATAAATATCTTCTGGCCAAACAGGGTGCCAACGTTATGGGAAACGATTAACAAAAAATCTGACCCAAAAGCTCCTTGATATCATTGCCCTTCGAGACTCATCAGGACCCACAAGCCATCAGATTTTGGTGGGCCATTAAAAGCTTTTTTATACGTGAGCCCATACCTCTGATTTGTCATCTTCATTGCCTTACGTAGGCCAGTTTTTCAACGGCTTCAACGAGTTCTTTATCAGTGTTGAGGATGTCCGGACAGATCCGAATGAGTCCGTCTCTGGCATCGATGATGACCTTTAATTCCTTAAGCTTAGAGGCGACTGTATCTGCAGATTTATCTGCAATAGCTAAAAAGGCACCTCGCTGCGCCGGTTGGCCGATCACCGGTATGTGGTTTTGTGTCAGAAGCTCCGTAAGCTTGGCCTGCTGTTGGAGTGAATAGGCCCGTAGGCGGTTGACCCCCATAGCTAGGGTAAACGTCAGCCCGGCTCTGGCCTGATAATAGGGTAAGATCGGCGGTGTGGATTCCAGAAAGGCATCACCCCCCTCGGCAAACTGTGCCACTTCGGGTCGTAGGAATTCAAATGGCTTGGGCTGAGCAAACCAGCCGGTATCCAATGGTATCAGAGAACCCATGAGATGCCGGGGGTGTACATACAACCAACAGGCGCCTGGGCCACCGCGCAGGTATTTGTAGCACCCCCCAATGGCGAAGTCGGCGCCTAGGGTTTCAATATCAATCGGGAGCACCCCACCTGCGTGATACAGGTCCACCAGGACCTGGGCGCCTCGTGTCTGTACTTCCCTGATCAACTGAGACAGACCAGTTAGACACTGCCCGGTCGTGAAGAACACCATAGACACCACCACCAAAGATGTCCCAGGTCGGACGGCGGCGAGAATATCTTCTTCATGAAATTCCCCTTGGTCATCGGAGCCGACATTAATCAGTTCGATCCGATCGCGTTTGGCATAGACCTTAAGGATATGATCGATTGAACTGAACTCGGCGGTCGTCGTCACGACCTGGATTTTTTGTGGATAACAATTGAGGACGGTGCGCAGTCCTTGCCCAGCACTACTCTTCGGAATCATACAGTCTTCCCGTTGTGCATGAATCAGCCGAGCCAGGCGTCCGCGAAAGGACTGGATTTCAGGGAGCCAGTGATCCCAGGCCCTATCCATATCTTCATACCAATGGGCCAACCCCTGTTGAACATCCGTGGCTGTCTGATCCAGTGGCCGTCCTAACGAATGATTGGCCAGGTAGATCCCTTGACGTTGTAACACTCTAGAAAATAAGGGATGGATGAATTTGATCAGAGCACTCTGCTCTAAAGGACCAGGCCCAAGGGAGGCGACGTTGTCCTGAATCTCCTCAACTGCCGATTTCGGTACGGACATCGAAGAGCTCCGGGAAAAAAGTTCTGTCGAGGACCTGTTTAAGATATCCCACACCTGAAGAACCACCGGTTCCACGCTTGTAACCAATAATACGCTCCACGGTTTTCATATGCCGAAAGCGCCACAGATGAAAATTTTCCTCCACATCGACCAACTTCTCACACATCTCATAGGCATCCCATTGGGTGTCCGGATCGTCATAGATCTGCTTGAAGACCGGAATGAGCCCCGGATGACGTGCATGCGGTTCAGACCAGTCCCGCTCGCGACATTCTTCAGGGATAGGATACCCGTGCCGAGCAAGGTATTGCAGAAATTCATCGTAGATGCTGGGGGCATGCAGGATCTGAGTCATCTCCTGATAAAGAGTCGCATCGTAACGAAACACTTCCACCACTTCGGCATTCTTATTCCCTAAGAGAAATTCTATGGCCCGATATTGTACTGACTGAAAGCCAGAGGCATTGGCCAATACTTTACGAAACTGGGCATATTCATTGGGGGTGAGTGTCTCCAATACTGCCCATTGTTCGAACAATTGTCTTTGGATCTGTTTGACGCGGGCCAGGATCTTAAAACAAGGGCCAAGCTCATCCTGTTGAATATATCCAATAGCAGCCCGTAGCTCATGCAGGATCAGCTTCATCCATAGTTCGGAGGTTTGATGCTGAATGATAAAGAGCAACTCATCGTGATGAGGGGGATCACTCAACAACTTCTGGGAAGACAACAACCGATCTAAGTTCAAGTACTCCGTATAGGTCATTTGACCCCGGAGATCCAGCTTGATTCCCTTTTCAAGTCCCGGCCCACGTTTCTGATTGTCACTCATAGCATCCTTCCCCAGGTTTTTTCACCATAATGTGTTTTTGAGAGGTAAGAGTCATGGTTCAAGGTCAAGTGGCCCCTTTGCGCGTTAGAATACCTGAGGTTCTTCCATTACACCAATTAAACTCCAGCGAGGCAAACCCACTCTGGCAATCTTTGACTACTGCCAGAACGGTTCATTGCTCTCTTGCTGCCGTATTTCAGAGACGATCTTCCTGACAATGACCAGAGATGGTTAGTTTTTCTGCTTATACGGTGAGAGGGTATTCAGGGGCGTGTTGAATATTTCTCGCACCTCGCACATACATGACGGAGGAAGCCCCAATATTAGCAGCTGGCGGGAATGTTCAAAAAAGTCCGTCCAGCAAGGCCACAGCCCTTTTGACGCGCGGAGCGTACAGCGAGTACGTGAGCACGGCAAAA
>JAZFZJ010000300.1:0-5298 GCA_036443915.1 Nitrospirales bacterium | reverse complement strand
CTTTCAGGCGTCATATGGCCAGAGCGCATCATCTCCGCCATCTGCCCCATCATGCCGCCCATCTAGCATCATGCCTGGTTTCATCGGGCTTTGGCTTGGCTGCTGCGCAAGGACAACACCCCCCATGGTCATGCACAAGAACGTCACGACCCCAAATGTCACGAAGCGTCTCATCGCCTCCCCTCCTGTGAAATAGGGTTTCTGATTCATTCCTGGCACCAATCGTGCGACTCCTTAGTCAGGCAGGAAACTTGCTCGGGAGGTATTGTCAACTTAAGGTATATGTGGCTGAGTAATCCCTGATAAATCAATGGATTCTCTCCAGGCGAATTGGGTGCTAAGGGTGGAATGTTCGTTAAGTTGATAATACCCTACGGATAATTTTGGGGACCTCACGAGGTTTCTTTTGTGTAGAGGCTTCGTCCATCAACTAGCCGGTTTAATGGTAAGGATCATTGTAAAACTTAAAGGTGTTCGTATTTAAAAGTATCAGGCGGAAGAAAAACCAGTGGGGGACAGGTTAACCTCTTCATGAATAATTGGTACCCTCTTGTTCTACGATCCGAGGGGTCTGTAGTGCTGACAATGGCTCAGGTTCAGAGATTCACTGAGTTTTACTATCAGAACTCTTGGGAATGGACGGGGTTGACGCCCCAGAGGATGATGGAGGTTCGATGATCGTGCCTTTGAGCATCGATGGCGGATTGGTCATCCTTCGTTGGGCTAATGCTTGATTAATACAAAATTGCAGTTGTTTTAATCGGTCAACTTTTAGGGAGGCAGGATTTTTGGCATAGTCCTGAGCCAACTGTTGGCACCTTGGTATTGTCTTTTCCGCTGTTTCGGCCTCAGCTCCCCCAGCAAACAAGATCAGCCCAAGAAATATGGGAAGATATATGGTCTTCATGTCACCCCTCCACCTTTGGGTTTATATAAAGAGAGTGCACTTTTGTAACACTAATTTGTTGGAGGATCAATGATGCGTTTGGCCTCAGGGTATTCCTCAAGCAATTGTTCATGGTTTCCCAATTCAAAGTCTTGAAAGTCAAAACCAGGTGCCACCGTGCATCCCACAAAACTGTATGGGGCTTCTGGGTTGGGGTAGGCACAAAACCAGCAATTAGCCTGAATAACATGTTGGACTTTCTCATTCGCTTCAATATTTGGTCCCAACACCATCTTTTCAATTTTCCCCGCCTCAAAGATTTGAACAAGTGTCAGAGACCCACCCAAGTAAAAATGCCAAATTTCATCGGACTTCAACTTATGAAATTGTGATTTGGTGTCGGGAAGAAGAAGATAATAAATCGCCGTTGAATAGTTTCGGTTGCCTCCATACACATCTGGTAAATGGGTTTTCTGGATTGCACCCGTGGCTCGGTAGGTTTCTTTGAATAACCCGCCTTCGGGATGGGGTTGGAGTTGAAATTTCTTTATAAGGGTTTCGGCGTCAATCATAACGTTTTCCTTTCAAATTTTTGCAGGTATTTATACACGTTCTGTTCAATTGCTGTAAATCGAATGAGGAAACCTAATGATTGACTTTGCATCGTAATTGCCTGCCTCGAGGGGGTTTTAGGGGACGCCCTACTCCTTAGCTCCCCAATTCGCAGCACTCTCGCAGATAGGTTGGTACCAAACAAAGGGAGCCCATTAGCAAACAAATACATGGCATCGGAAAGACACGTTGACATCCTTCCGGAGCCCCTGCGTTTCGCCTAAGTCCCAACCGGGATCAATGGCTTGCCAAAGAAAAACCCGATACCATCTACGACAAGAATCACTCCCAGTAAGATCAAGGAAATCCCAATCACCCACCCTCCCCAGGTGGTGAAGATCGTGTTCACTTTCCCAAGGATTGCGAGAGCCTGATTGGGGAATACAAAGCGGAGGGCAACCAAAAGAATGAATGGCGCAAGAAACACAAGGTTATAAAATACGAGAGCATTGGCCATCTGCAGAGATCCAATGTCGGCTTTTAAAATCTGATCGATCGCAGCCAGGTACGGAACGGCCGCTGGCATTCCAGTAATCGTCAATCCTCCGCCAAGGGCCAATGCCCGCCCTGGCGATAGGGAACTAACCTCCGTGTCGGTCGTGCGGTCACGAGGGGTTTTTGCCAGAGTTCCGACTACCACGAGTGCACAACCGATGATGATTTGGAGGATGAGTTCGATCGTGTGCGGATCAGTCAGTACCCTATGAAATTGCTGGTTTATCAGATCAAATAATTGGTCTAATCCAAAGACAGCGACAAACCCCATAGCCGTATAGGAGAGAAAAATCCCCGTCATGTAACAGGCGGAACCGAAATAGGGAGCGTCCGACCCCAAAAGGACAATAAGGGGAACAATGAAAAAAGGTAGACCGCTTGCGGTGTCCACCAAGCTAATTGGGATGAGCAGAAGAAGAAGTGTCAACATTTGCGATTGCTCATGGTAAGCTTCGGCAGATGTAGCGATCTTGAGTTTGATTAAGGGGAAACGTCGTGAAAGGCTTGCAGCACCCGACCACAGACTAAAACCACAATAGGGGGGCCGGGGTGTTATTAATGGTTAATTTTTGTCTAGGGCAACCTCAAGGAGAGGAATGACAAGAGAACCTATCGCGCCACAGCAACGGAGAGCAAGGTGCGGGCCAACCATGGTCCAGTTGGATGTCGCGGAGCTGGATTTCTCGCGACCATGACCGGGGTTCTACCGCCGAAAAAATCCATTTTGGTCCGCCTCATTGTGTAGGCTCAAACCATGCAGATGGATTTCACCCGGACGACCACGGGTAGAAACCCATAGACTACTTTATCTATAATCCCGCCTAAACCTCATGGATTTCCTCTGACCGTTCCTGACCCGAGAAATTTATGGAAGAGTGGCCATATCGGCTAGTAGCGTTTACCGGATTTTTCTGTATTTGCCTTATCGCTTGGTTGAGTGGAACGCGCCGGCGTGTCAATGGGAAAGTCCTCATTGGCAGTATGGGTTTGGCCTGGGTGATTGGGATCGTAATTTTTTGGGTTCCTGGGTCGAAATGGGTGCTGGCGTGGATAAACGATCTGCTGGTCGCAACCTTAGCTGCGGCACAGAAAGGTTCAATCTTTCTCTTTGGACCGCTCGCGGTGGGCCCAGGGCAGTCCTTGCCTGATGGGACCACATCGGTTGGATTTATTCTAGCGATCCAGGCCTTGCCGGCCGTTGTGTTTTTTGCTGCACTAGTGGCGGGATTGTATTACCTCAACATTTTGCCCGCGATCGTTCGTCTTTTCGCGAGGCTCTTTTATCGGGCCATGGGATTGTCGGGAGCCGAGGCCCTAGCCGCCTCGGCCAATATTTTCGTCGGCATTGAATCCAGCTTAATGGTTCAACCCTATTTACTGGGGATGACTCGTTCCGAGCTGCTCACCGTATTGACGTGTATGATGGCCACTGTGGCGAGCACGGTGATGGCCATTTATGTGACAGCTTTACAAGGGGTATTTCCACAAATTGCTGGGCACTTAATTTCAGCCTCGGTGATTTCCATACCCTGTGCCGTGCTGACTAGTAAACTTTCTTTCCCTGAAGAAGAAACTCCTCTGACACGGGGGAATATCCCATCTGAGGCCTCGGGTCCAGCGTGTTCAGATACCTCCACGGTTCCAAATGAGAAGCCCCCTTCAAACCTCATCGTGGCCTTAATCGAGGGTGGGGCCCAAGGGGTAAAGATGGTCGTTGGAATTGCTACCCTATTAATTGTGTTTCTGGGATTGGAAGCCGTAGTGGATCTGGCCTTAGAACAATTACCCTGGGTCCTGGAAGCGCCGTTATCTGTCACTCGCCTGCTTGGTTGGTTAGCGTGGCCTTTCGCGGTCCTTCTGGGCCTGAGACCTGTTGAATGGCAGATTGGCGCGGAACTGTTAGGGTTGCGATTCGTGCAAACAGAAGTAGCGGCGTATTTCCAGCTCGCTGCCATCCAATCGATGACCCCACCACCCTTGTCGGTACGTTCCTTAACTGCATTGACGTATGCGTTGTGTGGGTTTGTCCATATTGCCAGTGTGGGAGTTTTTGTCGGAGGGGTAGGAGCCTTGATCCCTTCACGTATGAGGGAGGTATCGCTGCTTGGATTACGAGCGCTGTGGACGGCCTTCTTAGCCACGTTGCTGACGGGTTGCATAGCCAGCGTGTTGTCAGCATTCTAGCGAACGTAGTCCTGTTTCCTCGCAGTCCCCCTTTTCACCAATCACCCAATCCTGTATCCTCTCCTCCACCATGTCCCGACCCTGCAATCTCAAAAACTGGTTGCCCTGGAAAGATTGGCCTTCTCAAGAAATGGGAAATGGAAATAGTGTAATCCCGTTTATGTACCACAAGGAATCTCTCCACAATATTTGGGCAGTCTTGTCCTCACTAGACTGACTATTTGGAATCAGAAATGACAGAAAAATTTATCCGTGATGCCCTGATGTTATGGGCAACCATCGATCCCATAGGCAATTTGTCCATTTTCATCGGGGTGACCGTAGGATTGACGGCCGCGGAATGCCGAAGGATCGCCCTTAAAGCGACTCTGTACGCCTTCTCCATCCTTCTAGGTGCCATAGTCATTGGCCAGGTTCTTCTGGCGGGAATGGGTATCCAACTCATTTCATTACAGGTTGCTGGTGGTCTTATCCTCTGTCTCTTTGCCTTCCAAATGATTTTTGGAACGGTTGGCCAAACACCGGCTGGCGAAAAGGAAGCCAACCATGATGTCGCCGTGTTCCCGATGGCCGTTCCGTCCATTGCAGGCCCTGGGGCCATCATGGCCGTTATTGTGTTAACGGACAACCATCTTTACTCTATTCCGGTACAAGCGGGCACTGTCGGCATAATGGTTGCCGTACTTGCGGTTAACTATGGGCTGCTGCTTGGCGCAGATCCCATTCTTCGGGTCATTGGCCGGGCTGGTGCGGCTATCCTCGTTCGGGTTATGGGCATTATTCTCGTGGCTCTTTCCGTGCAGTTGATCCTTGAAGCGTTAGGGATAGAAAGATGGTTGATTCCACCGAGCTAACCAATCCATGGAGACGACTTGCTGTTTGCTCATCTCTCCTGGGGACTGGGGGAGGGGATGTTAGGCCTATAAAATACGTACACAACTAGGTTGGGCACCTCTGATCGCTAAAATCCTCCCCCATTTCGGCTTGTCCGCCAGAGTCTTGTACCGTTCACTGGTGCAGCCCTGCCCTCTCTTTCTGTGGGCCTTATGCTACATGCGCGCCTTCGGCCTTGACCACGGCTAAAATTTCGAGTCTGACCCCTAATTTTATCCCCTAATTCT
>JAZFZJ010000299.1:0-3271 GCA_036443915.1 Nitrospirales bacterium | reverse complement strand
CCATTTCTAGGGAACTTACCCGACAAGCACAGGACTCGCTTCCGCTTGTCATTCCCGTATGGTCAAAAAACTCATCCAGCCTTCCCGGAGGTATGGTCAACGGAAGCCAGATGTGGCTGATGGGACATATGGAGCGCACAGTGTATTTCCTGATCAAGCAATGGAGTCTCTCCCGGCGACTTGTGTGCTCAGGGTGGACTGTTCGTGAAGTTGATAATACCAACTGCGATGCGGTGTTATCCAATCCTTACACGTCATCATGACAATTGACCACCTCAAAATTGGAATGGTATAAGCCTAAGGCCGATGAAGATAAAACAAGAATTATCTGGGAAGTCGGTTTTTATCATAGACCTTAAATAAAAGGGAATTGCTCCTATGCAACTTAACCGTAAGAAGCAGAAGATGCTGAAAAGACAAACTGCAAAGATGGCATTTTTTTTCATGGTGGCTGTTGTCGCCTTTATGCCATTTCATGCCCTTGGGCAGAATGCTCCAGACCAAAAAGCATTGGTTGAAAAAGCGCAGTTCACGCTGGAAAGTTTCATGGCGGATGAAAGTATGAGTTGGTTTCACGAACACATCCAAGATGCCCGTGGAATGGTGATCGTTCCACAACTCATTAAAGGGGCCTTTTTTTTCGGAGGATCTGGTGGCAGTGGAGTCCTGATAGCTCATGACGAGAAGACCGACGAATGGAGCTACCCCGCTTTTGTTACTTTAGGAGGTGCGAGCTTCGGCTTTCAGTTTGGTGGTCAGGCCTCTGAGGTCATCCTGCTGGTGATGACCCAAAAGGGCATTGATTCTATGATCAGTACCACGGTCAAATTGGGCGCTGACGCTTCTGTTGCGGTGGGCCCTATTGGACGGGGGATGGAAGGATCGACCGCACCAAATCTCAGTGCCGATTTACTTTCTTTTTCGAGAGCAAAAGGATTGTTCGGCGGTGTATCCCTTGAAGGAGCAGCGGTGGCCGCAAGAGACGCCTGGAATACCGCCTATTATGGCAAACCGACCAAAGCCACTGATATCCTTATCCGGCGTGACGTCAGTAATCCCCATGCCGAGAATTTACGAAAAGTGGTGCGCACCACAAAGCAAAAATAATTTGCCGTTACTGGGGAGTCTGTAGTTTGGGAAACAGCAAGGCTATTGTTCCCCAGATTGGTCATTCCCGTGAAGCCTGTCCTCGAAAAGGCTGGAAACGTACATTCATCTTCCTCATTATTCCCGAAATCTTTTATTGGGAATCTATCTTGGGGTTTTTTATGGATACCTTCCACAGACACGCAGGTTTGACCAAGGTGGGATGGATGCCCCCCCCTTGCCAGCAACCGCAGGGACAAGCTCTACAACCGCGAGCATGATGGGTAAAGAACGGTGCCACCTTAGCTACATCCTTCTTAGTAACGATGCTGGAATTTATCTATAGTCATATCCCTCTTTAATGCAAGATTTCCGAGATACACCGAACCCTCGCTCAGTTCCTTGAATAATGCAGGAAGGGAACAATCCCGATCCGCGTGTATCAGTCGCCTTCTCCCCAAAAGAGCCAAAAAACTTAATAAAAATAAGCATGTTTGATTGACATTCTTCAATAAAGTAAGATGACTCCTCTTATTGGCGTACTCTTACTATCGATTCAAACTTTTGACCCTATTCAACTTCATTCTTAAGTCCTCCGTTTAGCGTCTTCTTCGTTTTTTTTATTCTCATCTTTGGTTTTATTCTTAAAACGGGTTCTGTTTTCTTCGCATTTCGAGATTGAGGCATGAGTATCATGTCTGGGCCTTTATCACTCTTTCGTTCCGCGTGAAGGAAACAGATCATTGAAGGGAAAAGGCTGGTTTCCAGTTCCCCATGTCATGGGTGTGGGGATGTGTCAGCGGCGAGGCCAACTTTAAAAAGGTATCCGGGATAAATCGTGTGAGGTTCTGCTAAAAGAATGTAGTAACCATAGGGGGAAAGGGAATAACGACCGCAAGTCCTTAGCTCTGACCATATTTGAGCGCTAGGTTCTCTGTTTTTACTCTATATTCCAAAACAGGAAAGGAGAGAAACATGAGCATGACTAGGAGGAATACAAGCCAACAGTGGTCCATCATTTTGGCAGGAGGCGAGGGAAAACGCACCAGACCCATGATTGAGCAGTGGCTGGGGTATCATAAACCCAAGCAATTCTGTTCATTTGTTGGTCAGCGCTCCATGCTACAGCATACTTGGGATCGTGCGGACCGGCTCACTTTGCCACACCAGAAAATCACGGTGGTAACTCAGCCCTTCCGCCAGGAAGTTTGGTCACAGTTTGAGGATCGAAGAGCTGGACAAGTCCTGGTCCAACCCCAAAATTGCGATACGGCCGCTGGAATCTTTTTTCCTCTAACATACCTCCGCGCACAGAACCCCAATGCCACCGTGGTCCTCTATCCAGCCGACCATTTTGTGTTTCCCGAAGAGCCATTTATTAATACGGTTCGTTGTGCAGTCAAGGCCGCTGAATATTTAGCGGACCGGGTTATCCTTGTGGGGGTACCACCCAGCAATCTCGAAATAGAATACGGATGGATTTTTTCTGGTCAACAACTTGGCTTGAGTCAGGGAGCGCCTGTCTATGCAGTACACTCCTTTTTGGAGAAGCCCAATAGGACACAGGCGCAAGCCGCCATGGAAGCTGGGGCTCTCTGGAACACCTTCGTGCTGGCTAGTAAAGTAGAAACACTGTGGCATATGGGCTGGCGTTGTTTCCCTACCCTCATGGAACTCTTTGAAAAATTGGGTGACCACATCGGATCTCCGAAAGAAGGACAGATGCTGGAATCCATCTACCAGATGTTGCCAAGGAGGAATTTTTCCTCCCACCTTCTGCAACAGGTTCCCGATCAGATGGGGGTTGTCGAACTACGAGGAGTCATGTGGAGTGATTGGGGACGGCCCGAACGAATTTCCCAAACCATTAGAGAGCTAGGGAAAGTGCCTGCATTTTCACTGCCCCAGCATGTCAGTTCAGTTACTCAGCCTCAAACAACCGATACCTTGTTCAAGGTATAGGATTGCGGAAAAGGAAGTGCTGGATGGTCATGATTCAAGCATCACATCTAAAAACTTCAACTTTTCGATCGCCCCTTCACCAACATCTCTATCCCCTTAGGAGGCGTTGGAATAGTGAAAGTACTGCAAGAGAGAACAGATTCCTCCTTAGTGCTGTTTTGAATAACTAGGAATCTGCCGGCCAATTATCTTTCTACCAACCTATGACCCGATCCGGATTTGA
>JAZFZJ010000298.1:0-2151 GCA_036443915.1 Nitrospirales bacterium | reverse complement strand
CCGAAGTGGCTGTATTCGTTGAGGATGATGTCCTCTAAGCTTCCTAGGGTATTGGCGGTTTTCCCATACATTTCTCCAATGGTGTGCTTGCGTGGGAAGCGTTTGCCCATATCGTTCAGCCCTATTTGGCCACGAAGGAGGTTTAATAAATCTTCAGAATCTCCTCGGTCTAAAATGGTAAAGCCGGGCTCCAGCCCAACCGGTCGGCCATAACGACGCAACAGGATATTCGCGACCGAGTGAAAGGTGCCTCCGGCAACTTGCTGGCTCCGCAACCCTATCAAGAGCCCCACGCGTTCCAACATTTCTTGGGCGGCTTTTCGGGTAAAGGTCAGGAGTAAGATTGAGTTGGGCGTGATGCCGAGGTCGATGAGTCGAGCCACCCGGTAGACGAGTGTCCTGGTTTTCCCGCTGCCAGCCCCGGCGATGACGAGCGCGGGCCCTTCCACGACCTCCACGGCAGCCAGTTGTTGGGAGTTCAGTTCTTCTGCATAATTGCGCGATAACTTGGGTGGGCCGGATTCCTCAAGGGGACGCTTTAAGACATAGACTTTAGACTCTGACGAAGGAGAATTCATGGGTTCAATGGTGGGAGTTGAGGGCGATGGGAAGTCCAGCAGTTAACGAAGGTGATCTCGTTTTCCGTGTATAGCATAGGTGGTAGTGGGTTGCAACGCGGGGGTAATGCAACCTTGGACAGGTCTCTAGACCCTCAGTTATAATCACCTCAATTGAATGGTTGAAGGTTGAACAAGACTGGCCGCGACGTTCTGGTTGGGTGGGGAGCTGTACGTATGACCTGTACCATTCCGCCTCCCCGCTCCCTGTGGCCTCGCTGGACGGGCCTTGCGACCGTCCCTTTTAACACACTCAGGAAGTATCTATGGCTAATAACCCGACAGAAGATTTTGGGCAGATCCAAAAAGATCTTGCCCATACGATGATGAGCGTCGCTCGTGAATCTGTGAATCTCATTAAACGGTCAGACCAACAGCAGGCTTTGAAACTCCCGCGCAAGCAGGAATGGGAAATTTATTTGGAATTCCTGCGGATGTTGTTTAACCTCGTGGATCGGCTCTCCGCGTTTTACATCCCTATCCAGGACCAGCCGGATTTTATGAATAATTTGGAAGATTCGGTGGCGCATCAATTACAAACCGTTTTGGCCCCCTCTCTAAGTTCTAGTGAGATCGATGACATGGAAGTGGCTTTGTCGGTGGGACAAACTGTGGCGGAGAGTCGAGAAATTTACGAACGGTTTAAATTTGTGGTGACCGATCAATCGAAAGAACGTGATCAATACTTTCAGTTTTTTTCGGAGCGCGTGGCATCTAAGGCCGGGGCGCCGGGTAAGGAAGAGATTACCTCTGCTGCATTTTTGTGCGGGGCTGCGGTGGTACCAGCGCTACAGAGTTTGTTCGAAGATGCGACAAAACCGAAAAACGAATCTCCGTCGGCTCCGTCATCGGCTCCAGACGACAAGGCTGAGGCTCAGCATCAGGATGCATCGGCCAAAACAGGGTCTGCCACCCCCCTTTCTTCCCTGTCTGGGACCACTAGTGAAAGTTCGATTAAGTTGATCAGCGTGCTTTCACGTACACAGGGGGAAGAAGTGGAAAGTTGGTGGGGACTTCATCCACAGTTTCAGCGTGATCTCCCACCGAACGAGGCGAAAGAATTGGCCAAGCATATGAACCGCGTGACCCGCATCGTGGGTGAGCGGTTTGCCATTGTTGTCTCCTTGGCGCAATCTGGGACAAACCAAACGGTTGGGAATGCCTGACCCCTCCCTTCATGACTCTTCCGAGTGTGCTTCTTCACAACACTCACAGAAATCATTCTTTTGGAAGGGCCTTGCATCGTTCCTTTCATTAATGGTCAATTGCACTCGGTCATGTGTTTTTGGGGTACCAAGGGGGAGGGGAGTTTCTTTGTCAAAGAGAGGCATTGTTGTTTTTTTATATAGAGAGGCTCTTTTAACATGACCTGTCAAAAATCCAACTGACTCAGGAGTGTGTTGACGCCATGAGTGCATGGTGTTGGTGAAATGAAGAAAGCCAAATCAAAGAAAGGCAGGATATGTCCCAAACTTCAAGCGTTTAGGTTCAAAGGAACCCCTTCTTTCAGCCGGGAAATTGGATGAAATCTTGG
>JAZFZJ010000297.1:0-4401 GCA_036443915.1 Nitrospirales bacterium | reverse complement strand
CGTTTGCGAAGACGAATGTTTTTGGGTGTCACTTCGACCAGTTCGTCGTCCTCGATGAATTCCAGGGCAAATTCCAACGTCATGTCTCTTGGAGGCACTAAATGAATAGCCTCGTCTGACCCGGCCGCACGAATATTCGTGAGTTTCTTTTCCCGAATGGCATTCACCACCAGGTCATTGCCCTTATTGTTGATGCCGACAATGATGCCCTCATAGATATCGGCTCCGGGATGGAGGAAAATTTCTCCACGGTCTTGTAAACCCCAGAGCCCATAGGCCACAGCCTTTCCGGGGCCATGGGAGATCAGGACTCCTGCCGATCGATGAGGAATCTCCCCTTTGGACGGCTGGTATTCGTGAAAAATTTGCGACATGACGCCGGTTCCTCTGGTCATCCGTAATAATTCACTGCGGAAACCTAACAGAGCCCGGGACGCAATGTGGAATTCCATGCGAACGGTACCGACTGCGGTGATTTGCAGATCTTTCATCTCGGCTTTCCGATTGCCCAGTGCTTCGATGACGCTTCCCTGATATCCAGGGTCGACTTCAATCACCACTTCCTCCACCGGTTCAAAAATGTCACCGTCAACTTCTTTGAAAATGACTTTCGGTGGAGAGACTTCCAGTTCAAAGCCTTCTCGGCGCATGGTCTCAATCAAAATGGACAAATGCAGTTCGCCGCGCCCGGAGACTTTAAAGCGCTCACCACCATCGACTTCATCCACTTTGATGCCCACATTCATCATGGCTTCGTGTGCTAGCCGTTCCCGAATGTGGCGGGAAGTCAGAAATCTCCCCCCGTCTTTGCTGGCCAAGGGACTGGTGTTGTGAGAGAAATTCATCGAAATAGTAGGTTCATCCACGTTGACGGTGGGCAAGGCGTTGGGGTTTTGAGGAGACGCGAGCGTTTCTCCTACCCGAACGTCCTCCACCCCAGCCAGTGAGATAATGTCACCCGCTAGTGCGGACTCAATATCTATACGGACCAGTCCTTGATAGGACAAGAGTTTGGTGACCTTCCCCTTCGCGATGGCACCATCTCGCTTCACGGCCACGATGGGGTTTCCGAGTTGAATGGCGCCATGCACGATTCGTCCCACAGCGATGCGGCCGACATACGGGTCATATTCCAAGATCGTGACCAGCATTTGAAAGGGTTGATCAGGGTCGGCCACTGGGGGCAATACGCGATGGACGATGGTGTCCAAGAGAGGCTTCATATCGATGGCGGGATCATCTAAATCCAGCGTGGTGCGGCCCTCTTTGCCGGAAGCATACACCACAGGAAAATCCAATTGTTCGTCGGTGGCATTGAGGTCACAAAACAGATCGAAGGTTTGATTGACGATTTCTTCCGGACGGGCGTTGGGACGATCAATTTTATTAATGACCACGATGGGTTTGAGGTGCAGTTCCAGCGATTTTTTCAGCACGAACTTGGTTTGGGGCATGGGGCCTTCAAACGCGTCGACAAGCAGGAGTACCCCGTCCACCATGCGAAGAATCCGTTCAACTTCACTGCCAAAATCCGCATGGCCGGGAGTATCGACTAAATTGATGCGCGTGTCTTTATAGAGCAGCGACGCATTTTTGGAAAAGATCGTAATGCCACGTTCTTTCTCCAAGGGATTGGAATCCATGATGACGGCTTCGCCTTCCTTGAACACATAAGCGCCGGTTTGTTTAAGCAGGGCATCCACCAAGGTGGTTTTGCCATGATCCACATGGGCGATGATCGCGATGTTGCGAAGGTCTTTTCGTCGTTTTTGGTTAGGCATAACAATCAGTTCCTCTGTTGGGGGGCAACGGCATACAGCATGCCTCACATTGTTCAGTGCTGAGGCCAAGTATCGAGGCCTGTCTGAGAAGATTTGGGCTAAGGCACCGGCCAGAACAGCCGGAGAATGGCTTGAATCCTACGAGACGGTCGATTCACTCTAGACGGTACCGGAAGTCCGGGCTTAATGCAACCAGGATAACACTTGGGAGGAAAGCACGTGAACATTTTTGAAGGTATTGTCAACGTAAGCCAGATGTGGCTGATTAAGCATGTGGAGGGCACCGCGTAATCTTTAATCAATAGATTCTCACCAGGCGAATTGTGTGCGAAGGGTGGAATTGTCGTTTGGTTGACAAAACCTTCCCGTGATATAGGTGAGTAATGCTTTCCACTCCATAGCTCCTCCGTTTGGTCATGATAGCGTTCCTCTTGTTGTGGAGTATCGGGGATCGAGGAGGGGAGAGACAAGTGAGAGGAGAGACTGAGGGTGCGATTTAAATCCTAGAGAAACAGCGAGTTTTGAGTTTTTTGACCATACGCGTAAATTGCCGCTTGACTTTACCGAACGTTCGGTATAATATGACCAAGGATAAGGAGTGAACATGCCCATCACCAAAGTAAATGACGATGAATTGCTTGATAGGTTAACTGCCGTGTTTCGTATGTACGGATATGAGGGGGCAAGTCTCAGCAGAATTTCAGAGGCAACAGGCCTACAGCGAGCAAGCCTGTATCATCGATTTCCGGGGGGAAAGGAAGAGATGGCCAAAGTGGTGTTGGAACGGGCCGGGAAATGGCTCAGCGATCGTGTGTTGGCTCCGCTCTCCGGACCAGGAAAACCTGAAGAACGAATTCGAAAAATGGCAAAAGAGCTCCATATCTTTTATGGCGGAGGAAAGAACTGTTGTCTATTGGATTCCCTTTCCTTTGGTGTTGAAGACAATGAAATCAAAAGCCATGTGAGAGGGGGTATGGGTGCCTGGGTGGAATGCTTAGCCAAGGTAGCTCGAGAAGCGGGAGTGCCGGCAAAAAAAGCCCGTCAACAAGCGCAAGATGCCATCGGTCGAATTCAAGGGTCATTAGTCATAGCACGAGTCTTAAAAGATTACGGGGCATTTGAACGTACATTGTTAGAACTTCCAGATGTGATACTAGGAAGAAAATAGACAGAAAATTTTTTATATGAGAAATGTCGTTGAAACGATCACCAAATCTCGTGAGCCATCCCTAGGCTGTATGCGAGATTAAACCCAGGCCGATTTTTTTTGGCCTATTATTTAACCGAACGTTCGGTAAAATAATTACACTCAACCTACAAAGGAGGACGGTACCATGAAAGTCACAATCATTATTTTGTCAGATCCCAAGAACGGTTCAGAGGAAGCTCTCGGGCGTGCCTTTAACGGATTAGCTGCAGCCTATGACTTCAAGCAAGCGGGCGACGAGGTTTCCATCGTGTTCCAAGGCGCCGGTGCCCGGTGGATTGGCGAACTCAATCAAAAGCAACATCCAGCGCATGATCTGTTCCATGCCGTGAAAGATCAAGTAGCCGGGGTTTCCTGTGGGTGTGCGGATGTGTTCGGCGGCACGGAGGAAGCCGAGAAGGCTGGGCTTGACCTGATCAAAGAAAACTCGGTGCCCGGGACACGGGGGATGGCGAGCTTACGAAAGTATGCTGCTGAAGGATCGACCATTCTCACTTTTTAAGATTGGCTGTTCTCGGACTTGAAGGGATTAACCATTAAGAACGATCTTTCCTGATTCCCCTCCTTTGTAAGGACGGGGGCTTTTCTCGAAGAGAGAAAAGCCGGGGAGGTAAAGGTTCAAGTAGTGCTTTGGATGCCATTCCAAGTTATACATTCCGAAGTTCTACCCCACCGAATTACTTGGTTCCTCTTCGGAACCAAGTCCTTTACAAAGGGAAGGAATAAAAGGGAGACGACCATGAAAATCGAAACTCCATATCATGAAGGTGAGTTACAGGTTCAAGAGCGCGTGGGCGTCTTGGACGAAGGGGCCCAGAACTCGCGCGTTATTCAAGATTCCATCATCAAAGGTGCTCTGCGTTTTATCAATCAACTGCCGATGGCCGTGTTGGGCAGCCTCGACCAGGAACAAAATGTCTGGGCGTCTGTATTCGTAGGAAGGCCCGGCTTCATGCAAGCAGAGGACGAGTGGACAGTAACCTTCGACCTCACCACCATGGTGAAAAACCCGCACGATCCCTTCTGGAAGAATATTCAGGAAAATCCCGAAGTGGGAATGTTGGCGATTGAACTGGCCTCACGCCGACGTTTGCGGATCAACGGCACAATCTCGAGGGTGTCCGAGGACTTGCTGCGACTCCATGTGAAAGAGTCGTATCCGAATTGCCCCAAGTACATCCAAAAACGACACCTTACCTCTCCGCTCACCGAATTCGATATGACCCCACTCTCATCAGAGCGTGGAAACGTTCTTGGTTCTCCTCAACGCACGACCATCACCAAGGCTGATACGTTCTTTGTCGCCAGTGTGCACCCTGGGCGCGGTGTGGATGCCTCGCACCGTGGCGGCAACCCAGGATTCGTCACAATTGTCGACGACCGCACGCTTCGCATCCCTGACTATCCAGGCAA
>JAZFZJ010000296.1:0-4230 GCA_036443915.1 Nitrospirales bacterium | reverse complement strand
TGATTTTAAACGTGTTCGTGGGGAATGGATGGCTAAACCAGGATCCATCAATTTTGATGAATAATCCGAGGTGAAGAGCACAGGGTTGTAAGGGAACGAATGGCATACCAATAGGACTTCTAAAGATTGGCTATGTTGATTTATAGCTAAAAATAGGGCCTTGCTCCTTTCAGCTAGAGTTGAGGTTCTGTCCTTCTTTTCATTTGAACCCCTATCTACCAGAAACCCTTCCCTGTACCTTTTCGGAGAAAATGATGAGAGAATGAAGGGGAAGTCTCAAAAAAGGCTGAAAACCAGACAGACAATGAGATAAGGGATGTGAGGGGAAGGAAACTTTCGAAATAATGGGTTAGGTGTAGTAGTTGCTGGCAACGAGTTCATATTGTGGGGTTTTCACGTCCGTGTGGGTTCGCTGAATGTCAATGATCACAGGCAAGAGTTCATCAAACATTTCTACTAAATGGGGGTCAAAATGGATGCCAGCAAGGGATCGAATTTCTTGCAACGTTTTTTCAAGAGGCCAAGCCTCTTTGTAACACCGTTGAGAGGACAGGGCATCGAAGACATCAACAAGGGCGCAAATTCGCCCAATCAAAGGGATGTCCTCCCCAGAAATGCGATTGGGGTAACCGGAGCCATTCCATTTTTCATGATGGGTGAGGGCAATCACTTCACCCATTTGTAGGACTGGGGATTGGCTGCCAGATAAGAGGTTCGCACCAATGATGGTATGTTGCTTCATAATTTCAAATTCGTCTTCCGTCAATGTTCCAGGTTTCAACAAGATGCGATCGGGAATGCCCAATTTGCCGACATCATGCATGGGGGTGGCGTGGAATAAGATGTCACATTCTTCGTCCGTCATGCCGCAGGTTCGCCCAAGTAACGTGGCATAGTGACTCAGGCGAACGATATGACTGCCGGTTTCTTTGTCACGATGTTCGGCCGCGCGGGCTAAGCGATGAACGACGTCAAATTGGGTTTCTCGAAGTTCCTGAGTACGAACTCGGACGGTTTCTTCGAGGGTTTCGTTTTGCAGCGAGATGGCTTTCGTTAACAGACTAGCTTCCAGAAGATTTCGAATGCGCATGAGCACTTCAATTTTGTCGAAGGGTTTATGCAAAAAGTCTTTGGCCCCGGATTCCAATGCACGGAGCCGAGTTTCTCGATCTTCTTCTGAGGTCAGGACCAAGATGGGGAGGAAGCCATTTTTATTGATTATTTTTAATTGCCCCATCACTTGGAAGCCATTCAGTTCGGGCATGCGAATATCCAAGCAAATGAGATCGGGATTTAGCTCTTTGAATAGGGGCACCACTTGCGTGGGATCTTGGGTTGTATGGACCTGGGTATATCCAGCGTTTTGCAAAATACTCTCTAGGAGCATGATATTGGTCATTTGATCGTCCACGATTAAGATCGTGGCATTTTGACATTGCTGTTGGGAGATCATAAGTAATGATAGGGTTAGGATGAGGTATTGGTCACAAGAGGATTAGGTTTGCGGTTTTTCGTAGTTCAATGACGATGTGGATTTCGGTAGTGAGCCCGATGATTATCCAATAGGGAGGATTGTGCCTCCTTTCGTCTCACATAGACTTTTTCGGATGGACTTTAGGAAACTTGACGAGAGATACCCGCCAGTTTTTTCAAGAAAAATTAGGCAATAGGGTGTTGTATGAAAAAGGTTTTCAATGTATGAAAATGGTGGAGTACAAGAGGATATTATTGCAAGAGAGAGTTGGAGAAAGAGGATTCTGTGGTACCGAACAAGGTTTTAACTTTTGTTAACTCGGCTTGGAATTTATCCACCAACTGTTGGTCGGTGGTAATGTTCAAAGCGTGCCCTGAGGCTTCTCAATGGAAGGCCCGGTGTCCCACACACTCCACCTGGGTGCGCCAAGATGCCCCTTTCCGCGAGCAGGTCTGTATGAAAAGGGGGGGATGAGGTGTCCGGAATAGTACGTTGAGTCCTACCGGCGACGAAGACGCCGCTAGGTAATTTTTTCAATATTCCCATTATTTGGTGGAGAGGGAAGAGGGCAGGCCTGGTTTGGCAGCTGAGGGGATCAGTTCGGTTAACCGAGCAAAAAGCTTTTTTCGGGTAGGGAAAAATACTGGGTTTCCTTCAGATAACTTAAGGAATTTTCCATAATATTGGTTGGCCAAACGATCGTTCCCCAGCTTTTCATAAGCGTATCCCATATTCAAATGAATATGCGGGAGGTCAGCTTCCAGGGATTCCGCTTGTCGTAGTTCATGGATAGCCAGTTGAAAGTTACCACGCTGTTGGGCCACTAAGGCGCGTTGAATCCAGAGTTGAGGAATTTTGTCATTTCTTGCTAAACCACTCAGAAAAAATTGGTCCGCTTGTTCCAACTGGCCTTGGCCGAGTAATGCGGATCCCATCCAAAACCATGGTTCCCAACTGACCGGTGGGTCGTTGAAAAGGGGGGAGAGCATGGGAACGGCATCTGTGTACCTCCTCGCCTGGATGAGTTGTTGAGCCTGTTGAAGTCGATGGGTTGGAGTGAGGTGCAGAGGAACGGAACTCTGAACCTTCTGAAGCGGCTGTTCCCTTTTCAATTTCAGAGCGGTTATGGCTGGACGAGTGTGCCCCTGATCAGAAGATTGATGTTTGACCTTGGAAAATTCTTCCGTTTGAACCACTTCCTCTACTAAAGCCACCTTCAGGGGCATGACAGCTTCTGGTAAATCTAGGTCGTTTAACTCCTGAGGATTGGGAATGGGATCCTCTTGTTCTGTGATCGAGGCTTCTAAGACATTGGTCGATGCCGTTTTTTCTTCAGGGATTTCTTCTATGGGTGATTCCTCGTCTGCTTGGTTTGATGCTTCCGGGGTCGGTAAAGGAATTTTAGGTTGATCAGATGGTGCGAGTGAGTCAGAAGAGGCTGGAGACTCGGTCACAGGTATTGTGGAAGGAGGCGTGTCCGTGTTTGTCAGTTGTGAGGTGTTGAGCGAAGCAACTTGTTGAGTCGTGTGTGGTTCTTCCTCTAGTTTTTGGATGCTTGCGGTCGGTGTATCTTGGACGGGATGGGAAATATCCACTTGCATGGATTCAGAAGATGGTGAATCCAAAGTAGCAATCTTCTGACTGAGAGAGGAGCTAGGGAAGGGAAGGCTCTGGGAAGATGGGTGAGAGGCATAGGTTGATAAACCGAAGTCAAGGTTTAAGCCCAACCAGAAGGCTATCGCGCCCAGACCGCCCAAGCCTAACGTCATGCCTATTCCAGCCACCCAAAATATGGATCGAGAATTCTTCTTTGGCTTGGTCGACTCTCTTTTTCCTCTGGCTGGTGGATGGGAGGATTGGGTACTGGCTTGCTCAGAAGCCTCACTCTTGGTCTGTGTTTGTAGTCGTTGGAGTGTGTCTGCAATGATACTCATATTCTCAGTGCCTTTTGTCAGGGCATAAACTCTTTAGCCGCCTGCCAGACCATTCGGGGAAGGACCATGTGTTGACCTTGGGCATAGGCCGCTAACAAGGCCCGGTCGCAAAGTTGGTTGATTCGTCGAGGCACTCCACCACTTCTCAGGTAAATGAGCCAAAGGACTCCCATGCCTAAACGGCAGCGATGATCTGGGTCAGCCACATGCAGACGATGCAAGATATAATCACGGGTTTCCCGATAGCCAAACGGTTCCAAGCGGTATCGCACACTAATGCGTTGACGCAAGGGCCGAAACGCGCGCGTTGCCAATTTCTGTTCCAATTCAGGTTGTCCCACAAGTAAGAGACACATCAATTTGTCTTTTTCCGTATCCAGGTTGGAGAGGAGCCGCAAGCCTTCAAGCACTTTCCCGCTTAACCGGTGCGCTTCATCCACCAACACCACAACCCGTTCCCCTCCTTCGGCTAGGCGAAGGAGCAGATTAGGTAGTTCCCGTTGTAAGCCCCCCAGTGATCGATCTTCTGGAAGCGTTCCAGTTAAGTCTTCGTAGATGGAGGTCAATAAATCACCGTAGGACTGATCTGGATTCATGAGATAGGCAAATCGGATCCCCTGCGGGGGATGTCGAAGCAAATGGCGACATAAGAGGGTCTTCCCTAGGCCGACTTCGCCAGTCAACATCGTGAGTCCGCCGCTGGCAATGCCGAATCTAAGGTGATTCAGGGCTTCTAAATGATGACTGCCGGGGAAAAAGAAATCCGTATCCGGCGTAAGGCGAAAAGGGGGTTCCGTAAATCCCAATTCCTGGTAGCACATG
>JAZFZJ010000295.1:0-6243 GCA_036443915.1 Nitrospirales bacterium | reverse complement strand
GAAGATCCACAAAATGATGAAGAAAAGGCCATTAAGGCCAAATTTGACAAGGTGAAGGGCAGCGCAGTGAACCCGGTGTTACGGCAAGGAAATTCCGATCGTCGAGCTTCGTCCTCAGTTAAACAATATGCCCAAAAGCATCCTCACAAAATGGGTAAGTGGACCAAGGAATCCAAAACACATGTGTCCCATATGTCCGGCGGAGATTTCTTCGCCAACGAAAAATCCGTAACCATTACCGAGCAATCGGCGGGGAAGGGTCGTATTGAGTTTGTCGGTGCGGACGGGAGCACCAAAGTCTTGAAAGAAAGCGTGACTCTCGACAAAGGTGACGTGGTTGATGTGACGAAGATGAGCATCAACGCCTTACGTCAATTCTTCAAGGAGCAAATTGATGACTCCAAGAAGAGTGGGATTATGTTATCGCTGCACATGAAGGCGACCATGATGAAGGTGTCGGATCCCATCATTTTTGGTCATGGCGTGTCTGTTTTTTTTGAAGAGGTGTTTAAGAAACATGAAACGGTGTTTAACGAACTGGGCGTCAATCCGAATAACGGGTTAGGCGATGTGTATGCCAAAATTGGCAAATTGTCAGCCACTCAACAAGAGGAAATCAAATCGGACATTCAAGCAGCGATGCAGAATGGCCCTGATCTCGCCATGGTGGATTCGGACAAAGGCATCACGAACCTCCATGTACCGAGTGACATCATCATCGATGCCTCGATGGCAGCTGCGCTGCGCACATCTGGGAAAATGTGGGGCCCCGATGGGAAGGAACATGATATGAAGGCCATGATTCCGGACCGCTGTTATGCCGGCATTTATCAAGCCGTCATCGAATTTTGTCAGGAGCATGGTGAATTTAATCCTGCCACGATGGGGAGTGTGCCTAATGTCGGCCTTATGGCCCAAAAGGCCGAGGAATACGGATCACACGATAAAACCTTCGAAGCCCCGGGAAAGGGAATCATCCGCATAATTGATGGGGCTGGCAAGGCCTTGCTTCAACAGGATGTGGAAAAAGGCGATATCTTTCGGGCATGCACGGTCAAGGATATTCCCATTCAAGATTGGGTGAAGCTGGCCGTCCGTCGGGCCAGAGCCTCTTCAACGCCAGTGGTGTTTTGGTTGGATAAGAACAGAGCCCATGACGCGCAGATGATTGAAAAAGTAAATCGGTATTTAAAAGACCACGATACGAATGGTCTGGACATTCAAATCATGGCACCGGTTGAGGCGATGAAACTTTCGCTTCAACGTGCCAAAGAAGGAAAAGATACGATTTCTGCCACTGGCAATGTGCTTCGGGATTATCTCACAGATCTTTTCCCGATTTTGGAATTGGGCACGAGCGCCAAAATGTTGTCCATCGTTCCTCTGATTAACGGGGGTGGTCTGTTTGAAACAGGGGCGGGTGGTTCGGCTCCAAAACATGTACAACAGTTTCTGAAAGAAGGCCATTTACGCTGGGATTCGCTTGGGGAATTTTTAGCCCTCGCGGAATCATTCGCCCATTTGAGTCGAGCCAAGGGCAATAAAAAGGCTCAGATCCTCGCGGATACACTTGATCGGGCTACCGGGAAGCTCATGGATAATCGAAAGTCACCCGGCCGTGTGCTCGGGGAGTTGGATAATGCCGGCAGCCATGTGTACGAAGCGCTGTATTGGGCACAAGAGCTGGCCACGCAAAATGATGATCCGGGATTGAAAGAAAAGTTTGCTCCAATTGCCAAAGAACTTGAGGCGAACATCGATACGATTCTTGAAGAAATAAAATCAATAAAAGGAAAGGCCATGGACATCGGGGGTTACTATCACCCCGATCCGGACAAGGTGAAAGCCGGGATGCGTCCCAGCGCCACCTTAAACAACATCTTGGCTACACTGGGTTAATCAGCTAGATCGCCTAGGAGAAGGCCTCCAGGCTCTAAGAAAGGTGCATGAATCAGACGAGCCCTGGCAAAGTGATTTTGCCAGGGCTCGTGTATTTTTGACGGCTTTAAGGAATTGAAGTCACAACTGAGTCTTCTCGGCTACATTGTTAGGCGTTAGAATTCCCGAAAGCCCATCAATACTTACTGCATTGCGTTCTTGTTGATAGACCAATAATTCATCATCACTTTTAGATGAGCTCCAGCGGTCAAGGGTATCTCGATCAGATACAAAATCCATCAAAGGGACACCGAACCCACAGGAGTCGCAAATTCGGTTCACGTTCACTCGAATGATGGAGCGAATACCGGGCTTTACGGGGAACAATTTTCGGAGAGAGTTGTACTCGGAATGATCTGGGAAGATAGCTTCCCCTCTGCCGTGGAGCCGAACAATCTTTGGTTGCCCAGCAAAAGCGCAAAACATGATGACAATCCTACCATTTTCGTTGATGTGAGAAATCGTCTCAATGCCACTGCCGGTCAGATCTTGGTAAGCCACAGTATTCTTGTCGAGAACTCTAAAGGAATCGCTACCTTTTGGAGAGCAATTGACATGACCGGTCTCATTCAATGGTGCTGTGGCCACAAAGAACATTTTTTGTTCATACATCCACATCTGTAGACGATCCGTTATTGAGTCAAAGATCTTTCCCATTGCGATTGGTCTCCATAAACCCCTATCAAGTAATTAACCGCCAAAAACCGTATTATTCTACGATATTGGCAAGGACTATCCTAGGCATATATAAGTTGGCTTCTCCGATGTCTGGTGTGGGCAAATTTTTTAGTATTTTTTTGGGTAACTGGTTTTTGAAATGCCAGTGAGTCCATTGATCCTCCCCTTTATTACGGGTTTTTGCCCTTACATAAGAAGGGAAGGATTGGCCTGACTTGAATGGCCGTGGGAAAAGGGAAGGCTGGGATTCCTCCCAGTGCCATTCTCCACAAAATCTTGGAATGCTCGAATTAGGTGGTTGAATCGCCTTTTAATCTGTGGACGAGATATTGCCGGAGCACACAGTCTTTGGCGAGAGCAATACTAATTTGCGATTTCGAGGGTTTTCTCTTCTACGCCCAAACCAGTGGCGGTACTAGGACCTTCCTCGATTTACTGGCTTTTCTGGAAATTTGAAGGCCGAATCGCTTCTAGGGTTCTTGCGTTCATATCCCAATCGATTGTTCTGACATTCATATCCCAGAGCTCTTTCAAAGCCTTTTCCTCTTCGACAATTATAAGGGGAAAGTCTGACCCCATGAATAGAGCGGAGCCCGGTACAATAATGGATAAAAAGAAATTTCCTCCGTCAAAAGTCGTTTCAGCCAAGACCCTGATAAAGTATCGATGGCCCTTTTTTACCGGAAGTGTTACCTGACTGGTTTTTCCGGCAATCCAATCCGGCCCATGACGAGTTTCAATTAGGTATTCTCCAGAGGGAATAGAAAATCCCTGATAAGCTTGGTTTCTGAGGGATAATGCATACTGCTTATTAATATAGATTTGAGGTGTAGCCCACTCAGATGCGGATCTGTTGGGACGATAGAAATACAGTTCTGCTCTTTTTTCATTTGGAGCTAATTCGAAAGAAACTTGGGGTGCAGGGTTCCTTGAGTCCTTTTGGTTTGTTTGAAGAGAATGGCAACCGAATAGAAAGGTAAAAACCAGCCCTAGCGCAACTGTTTTTTTAAATTCATTAGATTCAGAGATCTTTTTCATAAAGGCTCAGTTTAATAAAATCATTTTGAATTTTTGAGGCATGTCCCTGCTTCTTGCCTCAAGGGCTTGTTCATTCACTAAAAAATCGGTAATTTCCCTCTGGACCTTTAACATGCCAAACCAGATCCAAGATGGTTCTATTCATTTATCTAGAGAGCCACCTGTCGTGTTGTATTTTAATGTGCCCAAGTGAGCAAAATGGTCAATAAGGATTTCGTCTGATTTATAGAGGAAATAGAAGTATTACTTCTTTTTCATGCACATCCCTTGAGATCCCTGATGCTGAGGATGGTGACTTCTGGCAACTTGCCAGCTCCCCGGGGGTAAGGGTCCATTTTGTGTTCGCAATTGGACTTCGGCAAAGAAGGTAAAGATGGCAGAATCTTATTACTCTCGATTTTGAAAGTAGGCTTTTCGGCCGATGAAGAATCCGATAGGCTAGGTTCATGCGTGAGACCATCACTTTAAAAACAACCCAGCGGGAGGAATTGATTGATATCACCGAAGCCGTCCGCGCGATTCTTAAGAAAAATCCCATGCGGAATGGGATCGTCCATGTGTATGCTCAGGGTGCGACGGCTGCCATGATGATCCAAGAAAATTGGGATGACAGCGTCCAACTCGATGTCGTCAACTTTCTCCATAAACTGATTCCGCTGGGTGTCTGGCTTCATGATGCACAAGATGGTAATGGGGATGCCCATCTGAAAGCGGGTCTTGTCGGCCCATCGGAAACGATTCCGGTCATTGATGGCCAATTGGGCTTATCACGCTGGCAGAACATCTTTTTCTGCGAATTTGATGGTCCCCGTCCGGAACGGCGCGTGGCTTGTACTTTGATTCGCGATCCTGATGATGGTCCCTGAACGCTAGAATTTTTCCTCCACCTCAATTGCAGTTTAGGATATTTCCCTCGATATGCGCAGCCTGGTGAGATTTTTGGCTGTTGAGTTAGGCCACCAGATGGCTGGTTCAAAGCCCTGATGACCACATTGAATACCCATCTAACTTGTTGAGTGCACCACGTAGAGACTAACAAATGGGTTTTTTGAAAATTTCCTAACTCACTGATTTTCTGCAAGTTTTCCTCGTCTGGTTCCTTCCATTCTAGTTGTTTCCGGGACGTCTGTTCCTCAGTTTTGTCCTGGGACTTTTGTGAGGATGTCTTATGGGTCTTTTGATTGATTGAAGACTCAGGTGGTCGTTCGTACAATGGCCATTCCCACGATCCGGTGGGCGGTTTAGGCTTCGTCTTTAACTATTTTATGATTTCGTGACGGAAGGGTTGGATTATGGCAAAAGTTCTTGAAGGCCCGGGAATGGGCTTACTGGGAAAATGGGGCATTTCGACCCCCAATTATGTCGTCGTGCCATCCAGCGAAGAATTCGAGGAACTCTCCAAAGTCAACGATTGGCTTCAAAAGAGTAAACTCGTCGTGAAAGCCCATGAAGCCTTGGGCTCGCGGTTCAAATTGGGGTTGGTCAAGGTTGGGTTGGATTTGGCTGGGGCCAAATCAGCCGTAAAGGAAATGCTTGGGAAGCAAGTGGAGTCCATAACCATTCGTGAAGTGATTGTTTCCGAAGCCATAGATCATAAAGAAGAATTTTATGCCTCGGCTAAGTCCACGCGTGATGGCGTCGAGATCATGGCGACGACCTTTGGCGGGATAGAAGTCGAAGCGAATTGGGATAAGGTGAAGCGTATTTTGGTCGACATTGGTGGAACGCCCACTGATGCTGAACTTTCCAAATTGGCGCAAGATGCTGGGTTTTCTGGAGATACCGCAGCCAAAATGGCGGAGTTTTTGAAAAAGCTCTATACCTGCTTTGACAAGGAAGATGCGCAATATTTGGAAATTAATCCCCTCGTTCAAGCGGCAAATGGCGAACTTATTGCTTTGGATGCGGTGACCCTCCTTGATGGAGATGCCAAGTTTCGACATAAGGACTGGAATTTTTCCTTTGCTGCTGAATTTGGCCGGGCCTATACCAAAAATGAAGAGGTAGTCATGGCGGTTGATGCCAAGGTCAAAGGTTCCGTGAAATTGATTGAAATTCCAGGGGGCAATATTGCCATGCTGCCAGCCGGAGGGGGCGCGAGCGTCTATTACTCCGATGCGGTTGTGGCTCGTGGAGGCAAATTAGCGAACTACGCCGAATATTCCGGTGACCCGCCGGATTGGGCTGTGGAAGCCTTGACCGACAAAGTCTGTTCGCTGCCGAATATCAAACATATAATTGTCGGGGGGGCGATTGCCAATTTTACCGATGTGAAGAAAACCTTCGGGGGAATCATTAATGCGTTTCGGAAGGCCAAAGCCGAGGGCAAGCTTGATGGGGTGCAGATTTGGGTTCGCCGGGGCGGGCCTAATGAGAAGCAAGGGCTTGCGGCCATGCGGGCGTTACGGGATGAAGGCTTTAATATCCAGGTATTTGACCGTACCACGCCCTTAACCGACATCGTCGATATGGCGATGGCGGCGAAATAATCTATTTGAATGAGAGAAACTAGGAGATCGTTTCGATGAGTATTCTTGCCACGAAAGACACGCATGTCGTTATTCAGGGTGGCCTGGCTGGTGTCAATGC
>JAZFZJ010000294.1:0-2601 GCA_036443915.1 Nitrospirales bacterium | reverse complement strand
GACTACCGAGGGATCAGAATCTCCCGCAGCGGTAAACGGTTTTTAGTCGAGCGGGCGACGGTCTGGAACATCCAAAAACCAGATGGCACCCCCCTAGGGCAAGCGGCCACTTTTTCCGATTGGAAATTTCTTTAACCTCAACGAAAACCTTGTACAGATATTACAATTCCATGCAGGCAAATCTCAAAAGATTGCCTTGCACTGCAATCTGTCCCTTGCCTCGGGGATTTTACCTGGGCTATGGTTGGTATCGACTGTCGTGGAAAGATGATCCTCATTATTTTAATTTAAGGTAAAAAAAGTCCTATGATCTTAGCGGGTGACATTGGAGGAACAAAAATCAACTTGGCCCTGTATGACTGGGACAAGGAACGGGTAGACCCGATCCGTGAAGATACTGTGTGGACTGCGGACTATGAATCCCTAGAAGAAGTCTTGACGGAGTTTCTCGAAGAACCCCCCTCAGCAGAACCAGAATTCGAGGACGTTTTAGCAGAGCCTGAGGACTCCTCCTCCCAACCCTCCACCGCCTCCAGCACCCCTCCGATTGTGGCCTGTTTTGGCGTTCCTGGCCCTGTTCAGAATAATGCCTGTCGGACGACGAATATACCTTGGACCATTGATGGAGATAAGCTAGCGGAAGCGCTCAACATTCCCCAGGTCCGCCTTTTGAATGACTTAGAAGCGACAGCGCACGGATTACAACTGCTTCGTCCAGACGAAATCGAAGATCTGAATCCCAATGCACCGTCTCCACCACCTGATGGCACACGGGCCCTCTTGGCGGCTGGGTCAGGTTTGGGAGAATCTATTTTATTGTGGACGGGGAAGAACTATCATATTTGTCCCTCTGAAGGTGGGCATGCCGACTTTGCCCCCAACAACGATCTGGAAATTGAGCTTCTTCGATATTTACGGACCAGTTATTTACATGTGAGCTACGAGCGGGTGGTTTCTGGCCCAGGACTCCACCTTATCTATCAATTCCTGCGTGACTTCAAGAAAAATGAACCCACCTGGTTTGCGGAAAAGCTACCCACCGGCGATCCGGCTGCGCTGATTGCCGAGGCGGGGCTTGCGGGGAAACCTGATATCTGCAAAGAAGCCCTACAGCTATTTGTCTCCATCTACGGAGCCGAAGCAGGCAATATGGCACTGAAAACCCTAGCAAGGGGGGGCGTGTACATTGGCGGAGGCATTGCTCCAAAAATTCTCCCCGCATTGCAAAACGGAACCTTCATGAAAGCTTTTCTGGCAAAGGGTCGATACAAACGACTTCTGAGCCACATTCCGGTTCGAATCATTTTGAATCCCCACACGGCTGTCCTTGGCGCAGCATCCGTGGCAGCTGGAACTGCCTCATAAACGAAATCATTTCGTATCATCTGCCGTGAAAGCCCTTTGACACCCGATCAACACAAACGTCTCGCAGCCGAGAAGGCCCTTGAATACATCCAAGATGGCCAGATAGTGGGACTCGGTACCGGTTCGACCGTTCATCATTTTCTGACTGCCTTAGGCAAGCGGGTGCAACAGGGGTTACAAATCCGAGGGGTTCCCACTTCCCAGGCAACAGCGGCCTATGCTACGGAACTCGGGATTGAATTACTGAATAGCGATGAACCATGGAACATTGATGTGGCGGTGGATGGAGCAGACCAGGTCGATCCCGACCTGAATCTCATTAAAGGTGGTGGGGGAGCGTTACTACGAGAAAAAATTGTCGCCAAGGCCGCCCAACAATTCATTGTCATAATCGATCAGGCCAAACAGTGTGCCCGACTTGGATCGTCCTTTCCCTTGCCGGTGGAAATTGTTCCATTTGGGTGGCGAACCACCCAACAACATCTTGAGAACATGGGATGGCATTCGTCCCTACGCCAAACAAATGGGAAGCCCTTTAGGACTGACAACGGGAATTTTATCCTGGATGTACAAATGGCTGAGATCGTGGATCCCTCTGCACTGGAATTGACCCTAACCCATCTTCCAGGCGTCGTAGAATGTGGGCTGTTCGTGACCATGACCTCCCTATTGATTACTGGAACTGATCAAGGCCCTCTCCTCACCCCAGCCTCCAATTCAGACAGTGACCCTCCCGAACAGGTAAACACCCCTCCCCAAATTGTCTGACCACTCCCCGTTTATTCGTAAGGATGATAAAATGTAAAAATACGTTTGGGTCTAAAGACACCCAGATGGCCCATGATTGGGGAACTTCAATTTAATAACTGATCAATTTATAAGGGAGTTGTGCATGAATATGTCAACCATGGGGCTTGTGAGGACTATAGGTCGTTCTTGGATTGGGATAGTGTTGGTCGGACTTTTTAGTTTGACGCAAATCCAATGCTCGCAAGCCCCGTCATCAAGTACCAACTCCGATAATACGCCTTCTGACCTGACGTCGCCCTTAGCCATAGCTGAGGCCAAACTCCAGCCTGCCGTGGCTCTCGCCACTGATCCCCCTCCCGTCGTCAAAGTCTCCGCCCCGCTCTTAGCTTCCAATAAAACCTTCGTGAAAGTGGCCAAAGATGCCATGGCCTCAGTGGTGAATATTTCGGCCACCAAACGCGTGGCTCAAGGTCCCGGCAACAACCC
>JAZFZJ010000293.1:0-8377 GCA_036443915.1 Nitrospirales bacterium | reverse complement strand
TCGACACATTCATTCCAAAAGTAATTACCTCTCGAAAACGGTAGACGAAAATCGTCTCGGTTTCTTCCTGCAGGATGATTGGACCCTCGCTCCGAATCTGCACCTGATCCCTGGAGTTCGCTATGATCTGCATACGGAGATTAATCCCACTTTTAGTCCGCGGGCCTCTCTCATCTATAAATTTGCAAAGGACCATACGCTGCGGGCAACGTTCGCCCAAGCCTATCGGCCCCCGAATACGTTCCAGACCCATATTGAAGCTCTTTCCACGACCACGCTGTTTGGTGGCGCTGTCATCGTTCCCACTCCCATACAAGGGAACGATAATCTCAAACCTGAGAAAATCTCTTCCTATTCGCTCGAGTATCAAGGATGGTTTTTCAAGCACCGCCTGAGGCTCCGCACCTCTCTGTTTTACAATCATCTGAAGAATCTCATTAATAGCCGTGAAATATCCGGTACGGTTGTCTTTGTGAATGATCCTGGGGTGGCCGACATTTACGGAGGGGAAGCCGGGTTTGAGGCGCTCATGACTCCGTGGTTAACCGGGTTTGCCAATTACGCGTACCAGGAATATGGCCAAAGTTTCTCTGGGACCACACGCCGGGCCGGGCCACGATTTAAAACCAATGCCGGGATGCGAATGGAGCTGGACAATGGGCTCAATTCTGAAGTGGCGGTCCATTACGTCAGCGCCGTGACCTATCAGCTCAATAGTGCTTTTTCAAGTTTCGCCTTACCTCCTTTTAATGTTCCTCCCCCGAATAATCGGGTTGGCAATTACGTGCTCCTCAATCTCCGCGGGGGCTATCGATTTTGGAAGGACAGGGCCGAGGCCGGGATCTCTGTGTTTAACGCCTTGAACGACAAACATCGAGAACACCCTCTGGGGGATATCATTCGCAGTCGGGTGATGGGCTGGTTGACGCTCAAATGGGATAATCCCTTATTCCATTAAGGCTGTTTGAGGCTGTGTCATTGAATAATTCGCCATGGGCAAGAGTACCGTTTTGAAAAGGGGGACCGGTATGAAATTCCGAATAGTCGCTCTATTCCTCATTGGAACACTTCACGGCTGTGGAACGGTGTATATCCCAGAGGCAACATGCTGGAAAGACTTTTCGCCTTGGGGTGAAACGTCTGATGGAAGGATGAATCTTTCGCAATGTTGGAACCAGGATGAACAAACGCGTTTTTACACCACCTCGCAAGGCTCCCACATCGCTCCCTATGATATTGCGACGTATATTGAGTGGTATGACAAACCAGAACTATTCCTGTCTCCGAACACCATCCAACAATTTGGATATTTAGTCAGTGAAGAGACCGCACCGTGGCCAATAGGCTGGGTGAAAAACTCGGTGAAGACCGGGAAGTTCGAAGGGGAATGGATAGGCATGACCTGTGCGGCCTGCCATACCGCTGACATTCACTATGCTGGTAAAAGAATTCGGATTGATGGTGCTCCCACAATGGCTGATTTTAGCGGGTTTATCAATGCGATTGATCAATCATTGAAAGAGACCTACCTCGATGGAGAACACGAAGGCGGTCGGAGCGGGGCCAAGTTTGATCGATTGGCTCAGCGCATTGGCAGTGTCAGCAGGGACGACCTTCGCCTACGGTTAAAAAATGCCGTTCAGACTCGTCGGGCTTGGCATCAACGAAATGATCCACCCAAGGAAGGCCAGCCAGGATTTGCAGGCTATGCTCGGCTTGATGCTTTTGGTGTGATTTTCAACGAGGTGATGCACAAACTCAGTAGCCAACCTGATGATTATACCATTCGTGAGAATTATCGAGCTCCGAATTATCGTGTGCCCGATGCGCCAGTGAGTTACCCGTTTCTATGGGATACCCACTTTCACGATTGGACCCAATGGAACGGCGTATCCCCTGCCATTCCCATGGGAAGGAATGTGGGGCAAGTCATTGGCGTATTTGGTGAAGTGAACATGAAAAAGGGAAAAACCAGTATCCGATTGAAAAATCTAAGGAACCTTCAGGGCCTGGTGAAAAAACTTCGCTCTCCGGTGTGGCCGGAAAGCATTTTGGGAGATATCGACCGGGAGAAAGCCAAAAAGGGAAAAGAGCTATTTATTCAGCATTGCGAACGTTGCCATCTCACTCAAAAACGGAATGAGCACTTGGATGATATTGATGTCACCATGTCGCTCTTGCATCCTCCCCAATCATCGCATGACGTTTCTATTGGAACGGATCCCAAAATGGCCGAGAACGCGGCTCGCTATATGATAACTTCCAGGCAAAGTGGCGAACAAGTTCCGGCTTCAGACCAACTCGGGAGTGTCGCCTTAACAGCGATTAAGACCAATCTGTGGGAGTTTTTATTGGTAGGTCTGGATACTATTTCAGCGTTTTTTGATCATTGGACCATAACACAACCGACCCCCATAGCCTACAAAGCACGACCTCTGGACGGGATTTGGGCAACCGCACCTTTTTTACACAACGGCTCCGTTCCTAATTTGTATGAAATCCTCCTCCCGGTTGAAGAACGGACCACACGATTCTGCGTCGGAGTGAAAGATTTTGATCCCCAAAACGTGGGATTTATAAATGTGGAACACTGCCCACCGGGAGTTGCTGGTACAACACTCGATACGAGCCAAGCGGGCAATTTGAATTCCGGACATACGGATGACATTTATGGAATTGAATTTAATGAAGAACAACGATGGCAACTTGTTGAATATCAGAAAACGCTGTGATTATTGATTGAGGGCCTTGAGGAAATGGGCGAGCGTAGGTCATCACCATTGGTCGAATAAAATAAGAGTCTGTTGAAAAAGCATGTCTTGGGGTGCATGGGCTGGGTGGGTGAGACAGTGGGCCTTTTTGAACAGGCCCCTTCCTTATGATGATTCATGGAGTCGGGATTGGGACTCCAAAACTTTTTAATTATTCAACCGTCCCTGAGGGTGAGAGGCAGTTATCAGAACGTGACCATACTCTCTCAGTTTAACCCTCTGGACCCTGAAGAATGTTTTTTTGCTTGAGAAGACGGGAAAGATAGGTTCGTTGCAGACCCAAAATTTCTGAGGCTTTGGTTTGGCTCCAGTTACTCCGGCGCATAGCTTTCTCCAAAAGGTAAGTGCTATATCGGTCGAGGGCTTCATGATAGGGGAAGTTGTCGAAATCTTCCAGATCATCTTTGCCACCACCCAATCCCAATAAGTCAGTAGAAATTTCTTCCTCCACCCCTAAAACCACCGCTCGTGCAATGGCATTATCCAATTCCCGAATATTTCCCGGCCAGGAATAGCAGCGCATGGTCTCGATAGCCGATAGGGAAAATTTCCGTTTCCGTTTTTTCATTTCGCGGACATGGCGGGCTAAAAAATGCTCTGCCAACGGAACGATATCTTCAGGACGATCCCGCAGAGGCGGTAAGGACAAATTCACCACATTGAGTCGAAAGTAGAGATCTTCTCGGAAGGCTCCGGCTTTCACGGCCTGCTTCAGGTCCTTATTGGTGGCGGCAATCACCCGGATGTTCACGCGAACCAACCGCGTACCTCCCACTCTGGGAAATTCATGGTCCTGAAGCACCCGCAGTAATTTAGACTGCAACCCTAAGGGCATATCTCCGATTTCATCCAAGAATACGCTCCCGCCATCCGCCGCTTCGATTTTGCCTTTTTGCAATGAATCCGCGCCCGTGAAGGCCCCTTTTTCATGGCCAAACAGTTCATTTTCCAGAAGGGTGTCCGTGAGGGCCACACAGTTAATGATGCTAAATGGCATATCCCCCCGATCGCTCCATCGGTGAATAGACCGGGCAAACAGTTCCTTCCCAGTACCGCTTTCTCCCAACAGCAATACCATGGCATCCGTCTCGGCGGCCCGTTTGGCCAGTTCCACCATCGAATGAACTTGAGGGCTTCCCCCGACGATTTCGCTATAGCGGCTCTCCACTTCCTTGCGCAGCGAAGCCACCTGTCGCCCTAAGGCTTCGCGAGTCAACACTTTTTTCAGCACGAGCGCTAAGTGGTCCAGTTCAATGGGTTTCGTGAGGAAGTCGTAGGCTCCGGCTTTCATGGCATCTACCGCTTTGGAAATGGTGCCATGCGCCGTCATGACCACCACCGGCAAGGGGAGACTTTCTCCTCCGCCAAAACCTTGGGATTCACCGGCCGGGGGTTTTTTCTCACTAATTTTGGCTAAGGTGTTCAACACTTCCATACCGTTCATCAGCGGCATTTCTAAATCCAACAGCATGAGATGGGGAAAATTCTGATCTATCTTTTCCAAGGCTTCTTTCCCGTTTTCCGCGGATAGGGTTTCATAGCCTAATGCTTCGAGACGATCGGTAAGCATGAGTACAATGTCAGAATGATCATCGACAATGAGAATTTTCTTTTTCATGGGTATCCTGCTCCTTACTAGCTATTTACCTATTAAGGGCCTGTTGAAAAAGCATGCCCTCGCGAAGGCGAAGGGTCCGCCAGCGGTGTTCCCTGCATTCGCCGGACCTACTCCGCCGAAGGCTACGAAAGCCGGGAGCGGCTTCGCGCAGGCAGGTCGGCCCCTTGCCGTGCTCACGTACTCCGTGTACGTTCCGGGGACCAAATTCCCTGCGGCCTTGCCCGAGAAAAAGCACGTCTTGGCGTGCACGGGCTGGGCGGGTGAGACAGTGGGCCTTTTTGAACAGGCCATTTGCTCGTGATGATTCATGGAACGGGCAAGATGGAATTGACATTCTAAAATTTTTGAATTCTTCGACTGTCCAATTAAAAGAACACATGGCTAGGAGTGTCATCGGGTTGAGGAATTGTGGAAATAGCTATAAGCCCCTCCTGATTGTCTCAAGATTTACAAGACATTGCACCTTTGGAAACCTTACCGTCGCAGCCCTTCGAGCACGGCACCGGCCAGGAGCGGGACCATTATTTCATGATGACCGATCAGGGTATATCCCCTTCCACCTTTTTGTGTTGGGCGTTTCACCACGTTGGTCAAGGGACGATAATGCGGGAGAAAATCCATGTTCACAGTCGTAATACGTTTTAAGGCTCTTCCTAGATTCCGGCTCAGGGTGACGGTTTTCAAAAATATTTCCGGCATCAATACCGCAGACCCTAGATTGATGTAAACCCCCCCTTCCATCTGAGACACGAGGGCAGCCAGTTTTCGAAAATCCACTAACGATCCACCACCAATCGCTTCCCCATTGGCGTGTGGATGCATATGAATGATATCGGTGCCAATGGCCACATGCACGGTCACGGGGATCCCCAGTTGCACCCCTGCGGCCAGAAGACTGCCGCGCCGATGCGGAAACTGTTTGGGATGTTTGGTGATATACCGCCCAATGGCTTCGCCAATGCCTGCCCCATCGTGCCATCCTTGCGTAATAGCCTCGTTCAGAATACGTCCCGTGTCTTCGGCCATGCCAAATCGTCCCGAATCAATTTCGGCTTCGACTTCTTCGGAGGTTTGTCCAAGATAGGCCAGCTCAAAGTCATGAATGACGACGGCACCATTCATGGCCACCGTGGTAATTACCCCTTTCCGCATCAGATCCACTAAAATGGGATTGAGTCCGACTTTGGTCGGATGCGCCCCCATCCCCAGGATCACGGGTTTTCCGCGCCGCCTGGCGTTGACAATTGCGGCCACCACATCCCGGAATGTCTTCCCTGCCAAAATATCTGGCAAGGTCTGAAGAAATTTTTGAAACGATCCGCCGCGCCGCCAGGGGGAGGCCTCATCGGCCATGTTTACTTTGGAATGACGTGTTTCCAGTGGATAGGTCCGAAGCCTGGCGAGGTTCAGCTTAGGCGAAGGACTGGAAGAAGTGGGTTTAGGACGGGTCACCAAAGAGTCGCTCTTCAATTAATTCACACAACACATGGCCCAGAGTGATATGACATTCTTGAATGCGGGCCGTCACCTCGGAGGGGACACGAAATACATAATCAACCAGGTCTCCAAGCTTTCCCCCAGTCGCTCCCGTCCAGCCTATCGTGAGGAGGCCTCGTTTTTGTGCCATTTCCACTCCGCGGATTACATTGAGGGAGTTCCCGCTGGTACTAATGGCAATCACAACATCCCCTTTGCGACCATGTGCCATGACCTGACGGGAAAAGATTTCGGGAAAGTCGTAATCATTGGCAATAGAGGTGATAGCGGCCATGTCACAACCCAGTGCCAGAGCGGGCAAAGGATCTCGATCACGCCGGTACCGCCCGACGAATTCGGCCGCAATATGTGAGGCATCGGTGGCACTTCCGCCATTTCCAAAGAGCAAGACCTTGTGTCCTTCACGAAATGTCCTGATGAGTAGTTGTCCAACTTCAACCACTCGTTCCACATGGGTGCGGATAAACTCATTTTTGACATCCGCACTCGTTTCAAAGGCCTGAAGCACTTCCTCAATATCCATCGGCACGGATTCTATCAGGATAGGAAGAAAATTTCACATCTTGGCCGAAGGGAACCTTTCACGTGTTTCCTTCGATATGAGAGACTGTTTTCGGTTTCCCAACTCATGGCAACTCGGAATAATGCCCTTTGGATTTTCTAGGAATGGCCTCTGTTGTAAAGGCAGGATCTTTTGCAGCTTCAAAAGCTGGAAGCCTTTTTTCTTGCCGGTCTATTCGGCCAATGATATAGTCCAGCCATTGTGAGTGCCCAAACTCCCACCACCGCACTCCTGCTCGCCATTCAAGCCGATCCCACCTCGGCCATCTCCATTTTGCAACAGCTGACTCCCGAGATGGTGTGCTTTTTTCTTCATGACTCTCATAAACATATTGTTGAATCAGCGGTTCATCCCGCTTTGTCTCACCTGCCCAAACGTTGGGATTGGATTCTTACGCCAGACCCCGAGAGTTTTCCTGCATGTCACAAAGCGTTGGCACGTAACTTGGGTGCATTATTGGCAAATTGGAACGTGGCACCTGGAGAACTTGCCATTGATTTAACAGGCGCTCCACCTGGCATGGCCTCTGCCATGACATTGGTCGGGTTTCCCTTTTCCACTCAATTCTTTTTGTTTCCACCCACTCAAATATCTGACCCCCAAGGCTCGGCAGATAGTGATTCCCGACGTTCCTCCCCATCTGACGTTTCTGAAAATCCCTGGGACGAAGAGGCCCCTCGGATTCGGCAAGAGGCTTGTGCCCACTTTAACCATGGATCGTATGACGTAGCGGCCAGGGCTTTTCATACATTGGAACACCGGATTAGCGGAGGATTGAAACCCTTTTATCGGGCCTTGGCAGATATCGCCCATGGGTATGGCCTGTGGGATCAATGGTTGTACCGCTCTGCCTGGGAAAAATTAAAAAGTGGGATCAAGGCGTTAGAGCTGACCTCCGTGTGGGGCGGACCTCCTGGGATGGATCGCCTCATCAAGTCGCTTAAGGGAAATCTGACCTTTCTCGAACGTGTGGTCCTGGATGTCAAGGAAATAAAACCCACGGTGGGTGTGGATTTATTGGCGTGGGCCAAACGACGGGGAGACCGAGGCCGAGATCTTGAAACAGCCACTCGAATCCTTTTGCGAGCCCTGGAAGCCTTTGCCCAATCTCGATTGTCCACTCGTTTCCACCTAAAAAGTTGGGATGTGAATCTTGATCAACTCCCACAGAACCTTCAAGAGTCTTATCGAACTCGTTATCTGAACGAGATTGACGGAAAATATCGCCTTCCCCTTTACGCTCAATATCAAGCGCTGGCAGAATTGGGCGATCCAATGGGACAACGCTTTATCACCGATTGGCCTAAAATGAAATCCTTGTTCGATGCGGCAGATCATGCGTTGCTTGGGTATGGTTTTGAAGCCATTAAACCCGAACGCTTTCACCAACTCTATGAGCTCGTCCTAAAATTGACCGGCTGTACGCCTTTGGAATTCCCGGTATTTCCCTCGTTGAAATTATAACGCAGACCTGGGAGACAGAATGGAGATACGAATCTACTATGAGGATACGGATTGTGGGGGAGTCGTCTATTACGCCAACTATCTTTCATATTTTGAACGAGCCAGAACCCATTTTCTTGAGGACCATGGATTATCAGTGGCCACCCTGGTAGGGGAAGGAACGGAATTTCGCGTGACACGGGCTGAATTGGTCTACCACTCACCAGCCACCTATGGGGAAATCCTGGCCATTGAGACCTCCATCGTCGCCGACCGACGCATTTCTATAACCTTTTCCCATGTCATCCGAGAACGAACTTCAGATCGGTTAGTGGTCGAAGGATCCGCCACACTCGTAGCCGTTGATCCCAAAGGCAAAATCAAACGGCTCCCTCCTCACATCCTCGAAGCTCTGGGACTTGCAGTAGGGGCCTGTTGAAAAAGCATGCCCTCGCGAAGGCGCAGGGTCCGCCAGCGGCGTTCTCG
>JAZFZJ010000292.1:0-4285 GCA_036443915.1 Nitrospirales bacterium | reverse complement strand
GGGGTTATTACGAAAGAGGATACGCCGGTCTTCGTTCAACCGCTTTATCTCTCACACCCAATCCCTGCATCATCTCCCCTGGCAGCTTTCCCGGACGGCAAAGACTCCATTCTAGTCTTCCTTGCATTGCCCGATATCAATTTCCTCCACAGAATTATATGGAAAATTTGATGGTTTTTTCATGGGTGGTTAGCACAACTGCAAATTTTTTGACCTTGGGGGGAATATCTCCAACTCCAGATTGCCCTGCCTTCCATACAGCCTCTCTACAGCACGACATTTCGGGGCTATGTTATACTGAGAGGATTCTGATGAGACTAATTTCTTAATTGATGGGTTTGCCCAACATCTTTTTACTTCTACCCATGTTTAGAAACATAGGTCCATCCTCGAAAAACATGTATTCGTTGGTTTAACCCTAAGCTTTTGCCCCCCAATTGGCGAGATCCATCATGATCAAATATTTTTCCAACCGTTGTTCCCCCTGGACAAGGCACATGAGCTCGTATTTGGTTTGGCCTAGCTATTTCAGGAAAACCGGAATCACCCTTTGCTTTTTAGCGCTTATGGCATTGTCCTTCGGTGCCTTTGCCTTAGCAGAGGATCGAGGAATGGCTTCAGAGGATGTGGTGGTTCATCGTGCGAGAACCGCGTGGTTGGATGGTTCGTCTATGCGTGCCTTGGATATCCTTGATCAGCGTCTTCGAGAGAATCCTCACATTCTCTCTTTCCAGAAACTACGCGGCGACATCCTGACGACCATTCGTCGTCACCCGGAGGCTTTAGACGCCTATGAGACCGTACTTCAAGGAAAGCCAGAGTCCTTGGAGGTTCGATGGGCCAGATGGAGTGTGTTGACCCGTATTGGAAAAGGGGATCTGGCAATTGCCGAACTTCAAGGCCTTGCCCAAAGAGATGCCAACAATCCTTTGGTCCACCTGCGGTTGGCTCAAGAACTTCGGAAATTTGATCGCTTGGAGGAATCCCTTGAGTCGTATCGGAAGGCGGTTGAACTGGCTCCAGAGTTTCCGGGTTGGCGGTTGTCTATGGCTCGCGCACGCTTTGATATCTTGGATTATGCGGGCGCGCGCGACGAGGTACAAACTGTCCTGCAAATAGTGCCACCCGATTCTCCCGAAGAAGCCTCTGCGCGCAGTCTGCTCTCGATCGTGTATGGAGCCACCAAAGAGAGGGGCCGGCGGTTCCAGCCTATTTTAAGCCCAGAGGGGACTGCGGCAGAACGTAAGCACTGGGCGTTTATCCGGGAAAAAGCATGGAGGCTCTTTTCGACGGGTCGATATCGGGAAGCCGAGCCGGCGCTTCGAGAAGTTCTCTCTCTGAAGCCCAGCGATTTTCACGCCACCTATGAATTAGGGTGTACCGTGATGGAACTCGGTCGATATGAGGAGGCTATCACCCTTCTTCAAAAAGGCATTGAACTGAATCCACCGAGTGGGGACGTGAGTGAAGTGTTTTTGGATTCCCTATTTCGTATCGGCCAGAGTTTCGCGGCGTTAGAGCAATGGCCCGAGGCTTTACTCCATTTTGAACTACTCCAGCAGATAGCCACTGTGCCTCAAGCCCCTGCCGAGGCGACACAAACAAGCTCCGGAAAGCCTGCGGCCATTCCTGCTAAACCTCCGGTCACTGCCAGTGGGAAAACACTAGATATGGAAAAACTCGCCTATTGGCTGGAGAAAACTTGGCAACATGTTCCGAGGCCCAAGGAGCCCGCCGTGGACTTCAATAAAACTATACCTGCGCCTGCCCCATCCAATCCGGCACCTACTTTCAATAAGGAACTGGGATTAAAGAAGATGAAGCCCGATGAACCGATTCACACACGGGCGTCACTGATGGGACGTGACGCGGATTTCAGTTGGTTTCGGTTTGTGATCTCTTCCGACAAGGTCATGCGGGATGATCTGAACACAGGCACCCACGAGTTTATTCCAATTGATCCGAGTGATACGTTTCCCGTCACTCAAAAGGATATTCATTTAGTCTTTGCCTTAATTACGGCGTCCTATGATGAAGTTCCGCTAACCACTGTATGTTTTCCTGAAACTTCCCAAATAGCATCGGATCAGAACGCGGTAGCCCAAGATCAGGTCGTCATGTCCATGAACGAACAGTCGGGCTACTTTATCTTATCCCCTCCTGAGTTGGGGTGGGCACCTGGCCTCTATCAATGCGGGTTGTTTGCAGGAGAGGAGGTATCGGCCTATACCCTCGCGGATGAAGTGAGGTTTCGGATCGTTGGACCGAATCAGACTTCTTGAGACGAGACGTGCAATTGTAAGTGTTGAACACGTTCTTCCTGCAGGTTCAACTTCTTCTTCAAGTCAATTCTTTCCTGGTTATACAGTCCCTATCGATGCTAGATATTGTCCTCTTTGAACCAGAAATTCCGCCCAACACAGGGAATATTATTCGCCTATGTGCGAACACCGGATTTGCGTTACATCTGATTCATCCATTGGGATTTGAGTTGGATGATAAACGGGCTCGTCGTGCAGGGTTGGATTATCATGAATTGGCCAGTATGAAAGATCATCTCACCCTTCAACACTATCTGAAGGTGAGGCAACCTCCACGGGTCTTTGCGATCACCACGAAGGGCCTGAAAGGGTATCATGAGGTGTCCTTTGAACCAGGCGATGCCCTGCTGTTTGGACCTGAAACACGAGGCCTTCCCGCGGAGTTGTTAGACTCCCTACCTTCAACTCAACGATTGCGGATTCCCATGAGGCCCAACAGCCGCAGTATGAACCTGAGTAATGCTGTGGCCGTCATCGTGTATGAAGCCTGGCGACAGCTTCAGTTTCCTGGCTCGCAATAAATCAAAGATCGCCAAAATGGAAAAGGCAGAGCTCTTTTTCCTGCAATGTCTCCAACGGGGGAGTGCAGTTTAAGGTTAGAGCTATTTCCAAATTGATCAACCAACCTACCTACTTCCAAGCCACGTGGTCACAAAGTTAGATATATAGCTATAGACCCATGTATTGAGGAAAAGGGATATCTGGCTTACCAGAAAATGGACACATGATTACCTAAAAATTGTTCCGTTTCTGTTTAGCCAGTAAACACCTCGGAATACCCCTGTTGGAACCAGGCACCTTCCCCCTCGAGGCCTGGAGGAGAGCCAAATTTTGTTAGACTTGGCTTCGATGCAAGCGCTCTATTATCCCTTCCACTTGTGCCATGAGCTGACACTTCAGCGCCTGTTAACCGACTACCAATCTATCCATTTTCGTGATTTTATGGCATTGCAGTTAACGCCGATGATGGGAACCACCGCGTTTCCTGACCGGATGGGGGACTACTATCCCCAGGTCTTGGAGGCGGGCAGAATTGTCCAAGGGTATAACGTGAGTGGGCCACTCAGCCCGGAGTTCTTAACAGCCATCGATCGAGATTTGGCCGACCCTGCGTGGCGATCTGAGTTTCATGAGGGTTTAACCACAGATCCTCGGTTTCAGCGTGGGTTGGTAGCCTTTTCCCAAGATAGCGAAGAGGGAAATTTCGCGGTAATAAATTCCGCGGCTTTATGTGATCTTCAAAAACCAACGTGGTTGAAGACATCCTTCACAACCGGAATGGTTCAAGGACTGGGTGGAAAACGGTTATTGGGTGAGGAGGAAATTCGGTATGAGTATGGGTGGGCGTTGATTAAAACTTCTGCGTCATTGGCTTATACGATCCAGCTGTGTCACCAACACCACCTGGTCGCCGCAACTGATTCCCAGCACCACCATCAATTGCTGGCCAAAACCTGTCTACGAGAGTCGATCAATCTTCCCAATGTCCATGTGAAACGAGAGGGGTACTAACTTACGAACTATGGAATTATGCCCCATTCCTCCATTGAGGATCACAATTGGAGAAATTCACACTGCATTCAGTGGCACCAAAGATCGTTTAAAAAGACTTGTCCAGGAACACCGCAGGCTCTCAGATAAGGGGAGGTGCATAAGAGCAGGTAAACGAGACAAATTGCCGAGAACGCCGGTGGTGGTCTTTTTCAACATTCCCGCTAAAGAAGTCGGGCATAGACGGGAAGAAGGAAATGGGTCCGATAATCGAGCCCAAGTCTTTCTCCTCGAATTTCCAACTCCCAAAACTTGGCGGGACGTGCACTTGGCATGCTAGAAAAGTTTGGCTCGTCCGGAAGATTCCAAGAGACGGAAAGTTCGCCAGTGGCGTTGATATATTCTCCACGAACCGTTTTTGAATCTTTGTACAGTTGATAACACACGACGACGGTTTTTCGATTTCGGCCGGA
>JAZFZJ010000291.1:0-3771 GCA_036443915.1 Nitrospirales bacterium | reverse complement strand
TTTGTCCGAACGTATATTCTCTTTCCTTCCAGTCTTTTGGGACTTATTGCCATCTTGGTAGGAGTTGGGGGTTTAGGGTATCAACTCTTTGTCGGCCAATATGGATGGGAAACGTTTACCTATAGTTCGGTTTTATTGGTCGCGGGCGTGTTGTTGGGGTTGGGGCAAACCAAATATCAACAATATCTTTTACGGGAATTTCCTGGGTATTTTGCCCAACGGATGAAAGCCTATACGCAGCGGTCCCTCCGAAAAGCCAAAAAAAACGCCGCTGATATTTCCATTGAACATCGAGGTCGTGGATTAGTTCCTTTGTGGTATCTCTTAGGGATTGGGGTGATGGTCGCGCTAGCAGGAGTGTGTGTGAGCACAGGATTTCTGAGTGCCTGGGCTGCCTTTGCGTTACCCTGGGCTGGGTATTTCTGGGCAAAGATGTTTTTTTGGAAGGGGTTGGTTTTGCCAGCGGGACACAAGAAGAAATGATCCTCTAAGGATCATTTCCTTCTTTGAGCTGGGATGGGACTAGAGCCAACTATGAATTCGGTCTTGAGGAAGAGTCGTGAGCAATGGGAAGATGTTCCTTGAGGAGTGCTTCCAAATGTCGGACCTGTTCGCGAAGAGCCCGTAGCTCCTTCCTCATTTCCGGTAGTTGGTACTGGATGACTTGGGATCGTCGCCATGTTCCATGGTCAACCGCGGGGCGCCCCCCCACGACCTTCCCTGATTTCACATCATTCGTGACCCCCGATCCCGCGGCGATTTTCACCTGATCTCCAATGGACAGATGATCCACTAAGCCGGCCTGACCTCCAATCATGACATGGTTACCTAATCTGGTGCTACCGGCGATCCCTGCTTGCGCTACCACAATGCAGTCTTCTCCGATGACCACGTTGTGGGCGACCTGCACTTGATTGTCAATCTTCGTACCACGCTTGATGAGGGTACTGCCAAAGGTTGCTCGATCCACCGTGACATTTGCGCCAAGTTCCACATCGTCTTCAATGATGACATTGCCCAGTTGTGGAATTTTATGGTGACGGCCTTCATGCTGAGCATAGCCAAACCCATCGCTGCCTATGACCGTGCCACTGTGAAGGATGACTCGATTGCCTAGGACACAATTGGCAAGTAATGAGACCTGAGGGTACAGGATACAATCGTCCCCTATGATCGTATCATTGCCAATGTGCGCACCAGCAAAAATCGTGACGCCCGAACCGATCAAGGCCCGGTCTCCAATAGTCACATGGGCGCCAATGCCAACGTCAGGTCCGATGCGCACCTCCAATCCCATCGCTGCGGTTGGGTGAATACCCCGTGGTGGGAGAGATGGGAGGAAAAATTTCTGTGCCAAGGTCGCCATGGCGATGAGGGGATGAGGGGTAATCAGTTGTGGGCGAGGGTCGTCAGGAATAGGGCGAGTCACCAGGAATGCGGCGGCTTGCGACTGTCGAGCGGCTTCATGAAAGGTGGGTTTGAGGACGAAGGACAAATCCCCACATGTAGCGCCCTCCAAATGTGCGAGACCGGAAATCAAGACATCTGGCGACCCGTGAATAGTCGAATGAATGGCCTGGGCCAGTTCCTGAAGAGGAATGTTGCCAGGATATGAGCTAGACGGTGAATTCATGATCGCGACTTTTTGACTCGATCGGTAGTCTTTTGTCGATTAGACGAATCAACTCATTCTTTTTGTTGGGTGGTGCCGGCTCGCTGAGGGTTGGGATGCTCGGAAGGTTGGGTGCGTTCCGTCAGATATATCACGACATCCCCAATTGTGGTCAAGCGTCCAAAGTCCTCATCGGGAATTTGGAGGTCAAAAGCCGCTTCCACTTCATACACCAATTCAATCGTTTGCAAAGAGTCCAGTCCCAAATCATCCCTCAGCGAATCCTCGGATTGAAAAGTCGAAGGATCTCGCCGAAGATAACTTCCCAGCGTCTGGTAGACCAGTTGACTCAGTTGAGCGGAGGAAGACAAGGAAGATTTCATGAAAAGGCTTTCAAGACTAAAACTGCGTTATTACTCCCAAATCCAAAGGCATTCACCAACGCTACCCGAATGGATTTCTTCTGGACCGCATTGGATAGTCCAGGCAAGGCACATTCGGGATCCGGGTCATTATAATTCAATGTGGGATGGATTACACCCATATAAATTGATAATGCGGAGGCTAGAGTGCCAATGGCACCAGCCGCTCCGAGTGTGTGCCCAATCAACGATTTGGTCGCATTGACGGCAATCTTGTTGGCACGTTTTCCAAACACTCTCCGTAATCCTTTGACTTCGACATTATCGCCTATCACAGTGGAGGTGGCATGAGCGTTCACGTAATCAACCTTGTTAGGAGACAGCCCGGCATTCTTAAGGGCCAGCCCCATGGTTTTCGCGATATCCAAACCGTCTTCCCTGGGAATGACCATGTGGTAGGCTTCGCTGGCGGCGGCATACCCGACTAATTCCGCATAAATACGGGCTTTTCTGCGTGTGGCATGACGGAGGGATTCTAAAATAAGGGTGCCGGCTCCTTCACCCATGACAAACCCATCTCGGCCTCGATCAAAAGGGCGTGAGGCTTGGCTGGGCTGATCATTATATTTGGTCGATAACGCTCGCAAAGAGCAGAAACCGGCAAAGACCAACGGGGTAATACTCGCATCAGCTCCGACAGCGATCATGACATCGGCTTGGCTCTGCCGAATACATTGGATAGCCTGGCCAATGGCATGAATACTGGAAGAACAGGCAGTAGAAAGGGTGAGGTTCGGGCCCTTGGCCCCAAAAGCCATGGCCAGGATTCCTGAAGCGGAGTTGAGTGTAATCGTGGGAATAAAATTGGGATGGACACGATGCGGCTGTTGGGATTGATACAGGTTGGTGAGTTCACGCTCACCCATGATCATACCCCCCATCCCCACGCCAGCCATGACTCCGATACGATCATCTCGTTCCTGTTCTAATTGGAGCCCGCTGTCTTGGATGGCTTCCCGTGTTGCCATGAGGGCAAATTGTGCATAGCGGTCTACTCGTGAAGAAAGCTTGTCCTCTTCTGGGCCTGGTGGGGCAAAATCAGATATCTGGCCTGCCACCCGAGAACGATAGAAGTCCATGGGAAGATTGCCAAAGGGTTGGATGGTCTTAATCCCAGACTCCCCACGAAGAGCGGCCCCCCAAAAGGAGGAAACGCCGATACCAATGGGGGACACGATTCCAAGTCCTGTAATCACCACTCGAGATGCCATCATTTTCCTCAATGCAAATGGGGTAACCTACCAGAATTTTAGGCAAATAGGGAGGGCTGAATATGGGAAATATGTGCCATCCCTATGGTTTCAATCGGGAGCCATAGGGATTTTTAGAATATGACCACAAGGAAAAGGGGGGCTGAGGAATGTTTTTGAAGCTCATTGCTAGCTTGGAATGACTCCATAACAGGGCAGAAAACTGATGATATTGAAAACAGGGGAAAGGTGTCAGACCTACGGCACATTTTCTAGACGGATACAGGGCCTCATTTCAGTCTGTGATAAAAGGAGGGACGGGAATATTTTTTGACCAATGCTAGAAAAGGAAGGGACGTAAGAAGAACAGGTGAAGGAAAATGCAATCAGTGTTCTTCACCAGTAGGGACGGATATCTGGAGGAAATGGCCTATAGGATCTGGTGAACGATGTCCACCTCAAGGGCGACAATATGTGAAGAATGTTGAATTCATTTGTGGAAAATTTTCAACCGCCACTCTTTTAAAAAACGCAATCTGTAATTAGG
>JAZFZJ010000290.1:0-2262 GCA_036443915.1 Nitrospirales bacterium | reverse complement strand
AGGTGATTCAGATTTGTCCTTGATTGACGATTTTCGGGTTTCTTTTCAGCGAACGGCGCGAGACTAGCCGATAGTGAGCCAGTATGTCAATCTTGCCTTGGGGGGTCGTTGGGGCCAAGTTGGTGCCAGGACGCAATTCAATAGCTCATTAATTGCGTCCTGGGGGTCTAACCCTCAGCAAACTCAAGCCCAGAACCACTCTGAACCTAAAAAGAATTGACCAAAACGTGAATCGGGCTAGGACTCAATTAAAGCATCGTTTAATTGCGTTTTTGGATATAGCGGGTCCTGCTTGAAGGGGGGCAGGGTGCCATTTGGTCTAGCCCCACCGTGGAAGTTTCCTCCAGATATGGCGGTCTATCTGAAAGGTCAGCCCCAGGTTGACATAATAGGCCGTTATCGGATCATTGTGATATCAGGTGTTAAGCTTGGGGCCGAGTCCTGAAAAATATCACTTCGTGTTGGCATCCATCAGAATGTCTGTGTGCGTACCTGTGGAGGGAAATGTGGGCTAAGTGTCATTTTCGTATGAATCAATATGGACAGAATGCTTGTTCACTGAAGAAATACTGGGAACATCCTTCCAGCGGGTTAGGATCATTTTGGCGCGTTCGATCACCTGCTGAAGCAATTCCTTGCCTTGAGCCTCTTTTTGCTGTTCCTTCTTTCTAGGATCACCTGAGAATAGCCCGCGTGGTTGGATCTCAAATTTTTTCAGGCGGCGTTCGATCTTTTTCATGCTTTCAGCCGGATGCCGCAAGAACTCTGAACCTCTAATCCGAATGAAGCGCCATCCTAATCGTTCGAGCGTCATCTGGCGGTATAAGGAGGCCTCCAGGGCTTCACGTGAAATCTCTCTGTCCCCGTCACAGTGGATCGCAACCCGATTTCCATTGTTTCCGACAACCACGAGATTCAATATGAATTCACCCACCTGACAACCAACCATCACATTATATTTATCGTCTACAAAATGCTCGTATACTTGACGTTCTAATTCTGAATTGAGTTTGTAAGTCGATGTTTCAATTTTCTTGGAACGAAGTCCGTCCGGATTGGCGGCATGTTCAATGAGCTTTAGGCGTAAATCATTAGTTTTGAGATCTCGTGACGGGTCCAGGGAATGAACGACCCAAAACTGGTCCCTTGCCCGGCTGGCAGCAACATTGAAAACTTTTTGTGCCTCATCTCTTACCCTCAGATGCAACGGCTTTCCATCCGGCGAAGGACTATTGACCATAGACAAGATGATGATATCTCGCTCATCTCCCTGGAATTGAGCTGCGTTACCACACAAAATACGACGTTTCTGATATTCTGAAACAGTCATGCGCCTGCGAAGGATGGAATCAATATAGAGTGCCTGATCGGTACCCACCATGGAGATTACCCCAATGGTGGACTTGTCGTATTCCTTGAAACGGGTCAACGCAATGACGAGCGAAACGATCTCCAAAGCTTCTGCCCGGTTTATATTGTCTTCATTCTCCCCGTTTTCAACCTGTCGAACAACCAGAGGCGGCCGAATTCGGCTCGCAGCTGCTTCGCGTAAGGGTCGAATTTCCTGGCCGTAACAAAGATGATTGCTAAACTGAATTATATCAGGAACACAGCGAAAATGTTCCAGCAGCCTGATGGTTCCACCAAAGGATTGGCGGGCTAGATCATAAACCGAAGACTTGGCGTCGTAGAGTTTTTTATTTGGAATACCAACCAGGATTTCATCGATCAGCTCATGGATCTGATCTGTTCCAACACCCACTGCGTACGGGCTGACCTGCTCATGGTCACCCACAACAACCACTTCTTTCCCTAGAGCAAAGACGACTAGACCCAGGACATCACACTGGCTGGCTTCATCAATGATGACAACGTCGAATTGAGTCGTAGAAATATCAAAGCTTTCCACCACACGAGAAAGAGGCATGATCCAGACAGGAACTGCTTCACGGCATTTTATAAGTGTTTTCTTAGCTTCTTCTTTAAATTCACGAACATGCTTTCCCGTACCCCTCCCGATTTTCTTATGGAGAGCAAGCCACCCATTGAGTGCTTGTTGCTGCTCCAGGCCTGTCCGCTCCAACTGCGCCAACCACGATAACTTCTCAACGTATTCCGCCGTGAGATCCTGAATCTCCTCTTTCAATTCGTTTAATTGGGATTGCAAAAGATCCAAATCAATTTTTGCTCTTTCCTCTAATAGTTGTTCCCAAAAACGATGTCTCCAGGCTTCGTTTGGATCTCCCGGTAAGTATCCAGAAT
>JAZFZJ010000289.1:0-3857 GCA_036443915.1 Nitrospirales bacterium | reverse complement strand
GCCTGATTTTATCGCTGAACCGGTCCTCCACAAGACCCTGTGGTGTAGCCACACCTACCCACAAAACCATAAGAAAGACAGCCAAGACGAGCAATGAGAAAAAGACCCATCTGATGTGTTGCTTGATCATGTTCTGTTTTTCCATGGTCGGTACGATCAACATACTCACACTCCAAGATTCACCGATGAAGGGCCGTTCTGTCAAAAAGGATGTCCTGCGATCTGCTACGAAGGACAGAGCCAAGACCGTTCAATAGTAGATTGCTCTGTACATCATATTTCTTATCCCGACAAGAAACATGAATGTTCCACCATACCCACTCTGGTCATCCCCATCAAGGGAATGGTCGAGAAAGTCGGAAAGAGAAGATCGATGTTTGTTAATCAGAAGGGAGAATGGACCAAATTGGAGCGTCGAGAAGATAGGTCTTGCGGGCCCTTAAAAACTATGTTCCTCACTCTCCATGCATAACCATTTCACAGGAGTCTCATCATTGGTTTTAACATCTTTGCGAATAAAGGCTTAAAAGCCCACACCGGAGACTATAAGTTCAAAGAGAGCGTACAATATGGAACGAACGCGTAGACCAAACTTTTGCGGTCAATTGTGGAGGGAGGCAGAAACCACGTCACATCAATAATCGTAGCGGAGTTCAATGAAATTGAGATCAACACCCTTTGAATGGCTCCCATAGACTGTGGCATCAGAAATATGATGGAATCGCCATCCGAGCGCAAGATTCCAGCCGATATCAAAACTTATACCCCCCTGCCCCATGATCTGAACTGGTCCTCCAAAATCTTGCTTCCCAAACTGGGACCGAGTGTAAACAGCTAATCCCGTTCCAAGGCCAATGGTCATCTTCCAACTCGGTTTGTAGAACCAAGTGCCAGGACCAAGTTCAGCGTTGAAGGCTGTCTTTCCGCCCCCCCGAAGAATTCCAGCCGCACTATTTATCCCATAACTGATCTCCCACCCGGAGGAATAGTGGCGACTCCATGGAAGTTCCCAGTCAGCGAATATATCGTACTGTTGAAAATTCTGCTTTTCAGGTGGAGGGACGGCTACATGCTCGAAATTGTGCCCCGCTCGAATCCCAATCGATTTCAATCGGAGGTCTTGGCAAGAGCTGGGTACGGGCAAAACCATCATAAAACTCCATGTGGCCAAGAATATCAATATTTTAGAGATTGTTCTCAAACCGCTTTCATTCATCACAAAGTTGGCCAATAGCTATTCTCAAAATGAAAAAACCCTACGACATGGGTTCTGTAAATTGGTAAATAGCTATACCCAACACAGAAATATGCAACCAGTTCTGGACAAACCCGCACACTACCCGAGGAGAACCGTAGAAAAAATTTTGGGGGCCAATTCTGCGACCACCATGTTTTTCCATTGAGGAACAACAGGATAGGATGCGGAGGAATGCTTATAGAGGATTTGTGCGGTTACAACTGACTAATCCCAAAGCCACGATCCTGGAATTCTCTATCAGAAAAATCCAGAAATCTCTGCGAAAAATACCGACCTGTTCTTTATTCGCTCCATTAATGTGAACGTGTATGTGCCCCTTCTCCTAAGAAGGAGGTATTGTACTCTGAATAATAGGTGAATAAAAAGAAAAAAATTGAGAATACCGATGCTCTAGCGGTTACATTACCAAATGGTGAAAAACATTCTTTATCGAGAAAAATATTGCTATTGAATAACACCCCCTTTACCAAACGTACCGTTTTTTGAGCTCATCGAATACCTCTTACTTCTGAAAAATGAGCGTTTCTCCCAGTTGTACCTTTTGACTTCATCGATTACCCTTGGCATTATTGGGATCCTACCAGCACCAGGGGCTTGTGGGAAGAGAAGTTATTTCATGAACGACAACATTCTATCTCCTTCATTAGGAGGGATCCAATGAATTACCAATCAGATCCTGTGGAAAAGGATAATCATTCAACGGGGCATGAGAGTGAAAACGGGAATGAAGTCAGGATGAGCTGGCTCCAGGAACTCAGGGCCTACAGGCGAAAATGGTTAAAAAAACGAGGAAAGAGAATCCTTCGAACATTGTTTTCGTATTTAGGAAAGCAGTCCTTAGTTGGAAATCCTCCCGTCTTCGATGCGACCAAATTCCCTTGGGCCATGGAACTCGAAAAAAACTTTGATGTGATACATCGAGAATTACAGGGTGTTCTGGCCATGAGAGAGTACATTCCTTTTTTCCATGAACTGTCTCCGGACCAGCAAAAAATTTCGAAAGGAGAAAATTGGAGGACGTTTTTTCTTATGGGATTTGGGTATGAGGCGGAACAAAGTTGGAAACATTGTCCACAAACAATGAAAGTCCTCAGCAAAATCCCGAATCTTCGAACGGCGTTTTTCTCTATTCTCGGACCGAATTATCATATTCCCCACCATCGGGGCGTAACCAAGGGTCTCATTCGTTGCCACTTGGGGTTAATTATTCCTGCCCAGCGCGATCAATGCATTATGCGTGTAGACGACCAGATCTGCCAGTGGCAGAAAGGCAAGTGCTTGGTCTTCGACGATACCTATGATCACGAAGTCTGGAATAAGACTGATCAAGAACGAGTCGTCTTACTGATAGACGTAGATCGCCCAATGAAGCTCATTGGCCGAATAATAGGTCGAATCTTAATTTTCGGCGTTCAACGAAGCGGATATGTGCAAGATGCCCGCAAGAACTTGGAAACATGGGAAGCCCTTTATGAAAAGGCAGATTCTGAACGAATGGCTGCTGCCATGAACAAACCAACGTAACTTCCACAGAGGCTGTACGTACACACATTTCGCCAGAGAATTATATCGAATAACACCAAAGCGCAGCCGCTTCCTACTCCCATTTCTCCAAAAAACTCTCTTTTGTTAAAAAATGGCCATCATCAAGGTGTACTATCACTTGCACCGTCTCATAGGGCGAGACAATGGTTGATAGACAAAGTAAAGACCCAGGCGCGTAAAGCCGACAATGGACCAGGAAAACCATTGTCACACTTTTAACGTTCTGGTGGTAGGCAGGGTAAGAGGAATCGTTTCTTGGAGCAAATCAGTTTTGGGAAATCTTTCTAATAACAGTTTTGGCTTCCCGAGCAAGTTCCTGGGGCGGGATGCCTTCATAACAGGGCAGGATGACCATCTGTGCCAAAACAGTTTTGGCCACTTGAGGATCGAGTTCGGGGCGGTCATCAGGAGGAGTAACGGCCTCGGAGCGTGAAAGAATAGCTCCATCAAACCCCTCCTTTCTCAGCGCCGCAATCATGTCGTTGGGTTTTTTCACCAAAATGGGAAACACCCAAAAGGTATGAAGAGAATTTTTTGCCCCAGGACATACGACCACATTTTTCAGTAAACCCAAAAGCGATTTTCCTGCCCGTATGCGACCACTAAGATGTTCTTTCTTCCACCCGCGTAAACGTCGGTGCAACATGGCATAGAGTGCGGCCGATGGTTGATGACGAATTTTTTGGGCACTCCCTAAAGAGGCGACATCTCGGACCTTGTCACTGATCGCATCCTCATAATCCTGCCCTCTCAAGCGAAAGATTTTCGCGACCCAACCAAAAATTGTCGGTGAGGTGATAAGGGTAAACGCTCCGAATTTCAGGATACGTTTAAGATACGCCCTTTGACTTTGAATAGGATAGCTGGACTGTAATGTTCGCATCCGAGCCGCCATTTCAAGGTCGCGAATGCGTAACAGGGCGCCCCCGAGTGCTGTGGCCGTCTTCAGAGGACCAAAACTAAACAGAGAGGCATCGGCCTCAGGATGCCCCGCAAAAGTTGCCCCATCGAATGCTTGTGCACAATCTTCAATAATAAAAAGATTGTGTCGTTT
>JAZFZJ010000288.1:0-5300 GCA_036443915.1 Nitrospirales bacterium | reverse complement strand
ATGAGAAAACCATGGGGATGGAAACCATCTGGTGGGCCAAAAGGCCAATACAACATATTGGGAGGCTGATGTTGTCGAGCCGCCTCATGGCCCCGTTCCAACGCCTCCTTAACTTGACTTTCAACAGGTTGAGGGAAAATGGCCCAGACATGTAGAGGAACACACAGGATGATCACGATAAAAATACTTAAAGTAAACGTTGAAAAAATTCCAGCTGCATGTTCGTGATTAATGGGACTCACCGTTCACCCTCTAAGTCTGGTTTTGCTTGCCGGCACCCGAGGGTGTCACAGGTCATCCCTTCCCACGGACTGGGCCAAGGAAAAGCAGGTCGTGGGATGCTCGGGTTGGCCCACCAAAACGTTTGACGTTTTGCCCAATCCCCTTTTTCCCCAAACCTCACTTTTCCATTGGTCATTCATGAAAACATTATGAAGAGGATTGCCATTGAAGAAATTAGGAACTATACAACAGCTTCTTAACAGAAACAGCCTTTTTGGCAGGGAATACATCCCCTATTTTCTCCCAACACCCCCATCTACCCTATTCTTTTTTAATGGCCAGTCTCTTAATCTTTCCTTTGCCAATTTCATGCCCCACAAGGTCAAAAAACTCCTTACTTCCAGCACTGGGACTGAAACTTAGGACAAGCTTTCATTGACAATTTTATCTCTTCGATGTTAATAGATTTTCTTCGAAATTTTAAAAAAGTCCCAGGTTTTTCAATTTAGGGAGGTTCTACCATGGCTGGTGCCGAAGAGGCTGCCAAACGACAATTTGTCAATTTTTGTTTTTATAAAGTGGACCCTCAATGGCGCCGCCTGCCGCAAGAAGAACGGAATGCAGGAAAGCAAGAATTTGTCCGTGCTGCGGAAGAGTATACCGGTAAAGTCATTGTTGTTCCTTATACCATCACAGGGATCAGAGGTGACTGTGATTTCATGTTGTGGCGTATTAGCTATGAACTGGAAATGTTCCAAGAAATGAGTGCCAAGCTGTTATCCACCGGGCTTGGTCAGTACCTTAGCACTCCCTATTCCTACCTTTCTATGACCAAACGCTCAGTCTATGTCGATCATCATGTTCATGAAGGGCAAGAAAGCCGGCGATTGAAGATCACGCCAGGACGGGCAAAATACATTTTCGTGTATCCCTTTGAAAAAACTAGAGAATGGTACTTGCTTACCAAAGCGGCCCGTCAGGGCATGATGGACGAGCACATTGAGATCGGACATAAATATCCCTCCGTAAAATTAAACACGACCTATTCATTTGGACTGGACGATCAGGAATTCGTCGTGGCCTTTGAAACAGACTCCCCACAGGATTTTCTGGACTTGGTGATGGACCTCCGCTCGACCGAGGGGAGCCGTTACGTCAAGCGTGACATCCCCATTTTCACCTGCATCATGAAAAGCTTAAAAGAAGTGGTGGAAACCCTCGGGGGATAAAACGGAACGAAGCCCCAGAGTCTTTCTCCACATCCTTTCTACCACCACTCCTCAGGTTCCTAGGCACTCGCTCAATGCCTGGATGGTCATCCGACAACATTAACTGGGTTAGTGCTCTCCTTTCAGCCATTGTCCCCGGCTTAGGTCTTCTCATCAGTGGCTACCCTCTTTTTGCAGCTCAACACCTTTTACTTGGAGGAGCCCTAGGATTTGCGACATTTGGGTTTTTTCAAGTGGGAGGACCTGGAGCTGGATTTCTTGTAGGCATCCTTACCGTCTTTCCATGGTGGGTTTTCCAAATATTCCAAAGTTCCTTTAAGAACCCTCAAAGCCTCACACAAACTTGGGCTATTGTTTGGTCCAACGGACACGATATTCGATTTATGGGACTCCTATTCTTTTTGGCAGCCGTCACCGATATGTTTATTATCCTGAAAAACCCCGAGTACACCTTACTTCTCTTCTGTACCCGTCCTGGGGGTTGGATTGGAACTCTGGCTAAACTCCAATCCCCCTCTTTCCATCTGGGGATTGGCTATGGGTTTGTTCGCCTACGACGATGGGGGTTTTTCCTCTATTTGCTCTATGCCAGCTATGGCTTACTCAATGCTTCAGTCAACTACGCCTGTGAGGGATTTGGCCGAATTCGAACCGTCTTTTTTCTGACATTGCTAGTATTTACGGTTTTTGTCATATTCAGAAGATCGTGTTTTTTTAAAAATTTTCAAAACCCCTCTGTCCCAAACACCCCATTTTGACAGCCCTTTGGAAGGTGTGCTATCACAAACCCATGAATAATAGTTAGTTTTTGAGGTAATTTTATGGCAGAGGAACCGAATTTCTTATACGGACGCCGAGAAAAAGATGGTGCGGTGACCTTATATGTCGATGAAGATTGGGCTGCAGAACGGGGGATCGATCTCTCTCAATTGGTAAAAATTGAAGTTCCACGTGAATTATATGCGAGTGGAACGGTCCAGGAATTACGAGAATATGCCGCGAAATATTTAGAATCTCTTGATGAAACGAACTCATTATCCCAATAAACACTCAACTCCACCAGGAACTCGTTATGTCCGCCATCATACAATTTGCACATATTGAATCAGCACTTCAGGCTCTTCCAATCCAAAACAGAACCATGATTCAACTGCTGTTACTGCAATACTTGGATGTGACCCAAGAAGAAATTGACTACATGGCGACCGATCAACCCGATTCAAGATTTATGGCGGGCAATCAACCTGAAGGGAAGACTATATCCCTGGAAGCCGTACAGGATGTATCTTCCCGCACCAATCAATATAAGAGCTATTACCGTCAGAAACGAGAACGACCAGGATTGCACGTCAAATTCCTCAAGCAAGCCCTTTCGATCATTGATCGAACTCTTCAGATAGCGGAGCGAGTGTTAGTATCAGATTTCAACACGGAGGAAGAGACAATTAAAGCTGCGCAAGCTCAGGCCCCAACGATACTTCTCCGGCAGGAAACACGAAAATTACAGCGCGCATGGGAGAACGAAGAACTTCCACTAAAAGACTATCAAACACAACGGCTTTTATTAGAGTACCAAGCCCTCTTACGGAGACGAGGAATCTTTCGGCGCCGGCTCAAATTAGCCCAACAAGATTTTCTCAACTCAGGAAACCTCCCATTGAAAGATCATGAAATCGGTCATATTTGGGGAATTCCCTTAGGAAGCCTCCGGGCGAGAAAGATAAAAGCTCTTCAACAATTCCTGACTCTCTTACAGGAAAAGCACGAGAACTCTTCTCTCCCTAATGGCACCTCCCAACCTGTTGATCTTTGGCGGGAAACCTTTAATATTCTTGCTCAACGACCCATTGAACAGTCAGTGGTCGAATACGATGGGTTGGAAAAAACCGAAGAAGACCTGCTGGAAAAGTTGCGGGTATTTTTCATAGGCGCGATGTCCGAGCCGGAAGAATCTAAATTTTGGACAAATATTACCAAAGTAAACGACACCGAATTTTCTGGGGCGTGGCGGTCGCATGCGCGTTCGATTTTAGCCTTTCAGCGCTTACAGGCGCTCCTCAATGATATGGACCTTTCTGAGGAATCCCTGGAAGAAGATCTCCTGGCTAGAATTACTCCCAAACTGCCTGATGACCAACTTGCTACTCCCGAAGCCGAGGAAAAACTAGTAGAACTTGGTGAGGAGGGGTTAGGTGTGCTCAGTGCCTTTGCGGGGGAACAGGATGATAAACGGAGAGGCTAATTTTAGGCAGATCGTTTCTCTTTATCTTTTACCTCATAACCGTATCCATCACCACGTTTGCCCATTCAGCTCCCCGCCAATAGGCATCCCTCAAGAGATGAGGCTCAGGCGTGCCGTTCCCTTCTTGATCCCATTCTCCCCGCTCATAAGCAAGCACACTCGCCAAGATTTTACCTAACGGCCCTTCTTTTGTTAGCAAGGCCTGACGAATCTCATCCGCAAGAGGGAGATCTTCTACGAGAAGTTTTATCTCACAATCAAAAAAGGCATCCAACACCGAAAAAAGCCCCACAGTAAATCCTTGACTGGGTGATAATCCCTGGACGGGACAGATGGATTCGCACATCCGGGCTCGTATGATCGCAATGCGCATCAGTTCAGAGGGTTTCCCCCCGGTATTAGCCAGGACGAGCAAGGATGCCCATTGCCGCATTCTATCAGTCCCAACCATACATACAGCTTGAGAAATCGAGTCAACTGTTCGCGAAAGACCCACAGAAGCTGAGTTCACGTACCGAAGAAGCTTGAGACTCAGAGCCAGATCATCTTTGACTAAGTCTTCGAGTTCTTCCAGTTGAATATCGAGGTCTTGAAGTTTCGCCAATAAGAGCACCATGGCCATACGATTACTGACAAGCCTAACTCCTTCCACTATCTGCGGCTTACAAAAAAAGTATCCTTGAAAATACTCAAATCCTAAGTCGATACACCGATCATAGACTTCACGATCTTCAACTTTTTCGGCTAACAACCGAACAGGGTATTGCTGTAACACTTGGATTTGTTCCTGAAGTTCATCAGGGGTTAACGATAAAATATCGACTTTCACGTAGTCGGCCACCTCTAATAATTGCCGGTGAGAATCCCGCACAACAAAATCATCTAGTGCAATCTGATAGCCCTTTTGTCTGGCCTGACCAAGAGCTTGCATGACTTCCGGCGTTGGCTCAATTGACTCCAGGACTTCAAGGACCACATTTTTTAAAGGCAGTACCTCATAATGGTGGCGCAAAAAAAACCGACTGGTCAGATTGAAAAAGGCCCTGTTATTTCCTGCTATTTGGTCAATACCCAGCTCTAAAAACGTACTCACCATGACCCTAGCCGTGGCTTCATCCCCATCAATGATTTGCGCACTATTTCCTGTACCATCTCGATAGAGCAACTCATAGCCAAAGATTTCCATTTGACGATCGAAGATCGGCTGTCGGCCAACAAGGGCAGATTGTTTGAGAATCGGGGCTGCAGGGTCAGTCATGGCTTTGGGCCGGATAAATATTTATAGGTCTTCAGTCTGGTAACTCTAAAGAATTCAAAGAGGGGCATGTTGCAAATTTACGTCTCATACCAGCTCAATTCGCTCACAATACTAACACTGGGGAATGAACCTTTTTTAGAGAAGGAATTGTCCGACGTTCTCCACCTGTGGTATAGATCTGCTCCGAAACCCTTTCATGTAAGAGGCAGGAAAGAAGCATAGGTAATGTAAGAAAGAGGTGAAGATCTCCTTATACGTAGCTTTGAACATTGGCGGTGTAGCTCAGGTGGTAGAGCAGCGGACTCATAAGCCGCGGGCCGGGGGTTCAAGTCCCTCCACCGCCACCAAT
>JAZFZJ010000287.1:0-23181 GCA_036443915.1 Nitrospirales bacterium | reverse complement strand
CTTCTTGCAACCGTTGAAAGTGCCCTAGAGGACTCATCCCTCCCAGACAGCGAAAGGTATTTCCTCCATTCTTCCAATATTCCACTAGTTTCAAGATATAAAGGGTAGACCATAAGCCATCTTGGCCCTGGTCAGTAATCGTTGGGGGGTTCAAAATGCCCTGGGGGTCGCGATCCCCAAGGGATAGATACGTTGCGTGCTTGTTTGAAGAGGCTCTGGAGGTTCACCTGGGCGGCTCGTATGAGTTTTGGATCCCCATGATGGACCAGGCTGGTGAGTAGAAGAAACAAATCTTGGTTTTCTCGAGCTGTGGCAATTATCTGTTGAAAAAGCGGATCGGCTATATCATATGTTGGTAATTTGGGGTCCTCTTCCTCAGGGGCATTCCACAACCGTTGAATGACGAGGGGATCGTAATGAAGCCACGGGGTGGGAATCTGTAAATGTGCAGCGATGGAATCTAAAAGCGAAAGAGAAGGATCCAGGCTGCCATTTTGTACCGATCGTAACACTTCGACTTGAAGGCCAGATTTTTCGGCCAACTGAGACAAGGTGAGATCACGGAACTGACACCATTGAGAGAAATGATGGAGTGCAGCCATGCCCGGATCATAGCCAACGGTTGGTAGCAAGTCTACAAAACGATGCGGGAGGACAGGGCGGGTAAGGGTAAAATTCTTTGTTCCGGATGGTATTCCAGAGTACAGTATTATTTTTCTCCATTATGAATGGTAGGGGTGGATGGGATTTGGACGTCTCCATTCATGATCAGGTACATTAGAATTGGTGAAAACTTTTACGCCTAGTGCTAAGAATGACCGTGGTGAGCTTTTTATGAGCATTTCAGAGTAAAACATGGTGAGACATGGGTAACAAATCGGAACATCCTTGTTTTTGTTGGACGTGGCCAAGTCCGGTGGGCAACCTCTTGTTGATTGGAAACGACAGCGGACTGCGAGGCTTGAATTTTCAGGATGGCGACCATCCCCTGGCTCCGAATCCAGACTGGAGGGAGCAACGAGTCCCATTTGCGCATGTCATCAAACAGTTAGAAGACTATTTTTCAGGGAGGTTGCGGATGTTCCGGGTCAAGCTAGCTTTGCAGGGCACAGGTTTTCAGCTCTCGGTCTGGCAGGCCCTTAAACGTATTCCGTTTGGGGTGACCGCGTCCTATGGAGCCATCGCGAAGCAAGTTGGGAATCCTAGGGCTTCCCGTGCGGTGGGAGCGGCTAATGGGCAGAATCCCGTGTCAATTATTGTGCCGTGCCACCGAGTCATTGGGAAGAACGGACAGCTTGTGGGGTATGGTGGTGGACTTCCTATAAAAGAAGCCTTGCTTGATTTGGAACGTCAGGCTGCCAAGGCTAGATAATCAAAAAGGGGCAGTCCTTCAGGAGTAAGTTTGCCTCATGTCTATTCCCGCAGATAGATTATGGGAATGCTGAACAAGCATACCCTCGCGAAGGCGCAGGGTTCGCCAGCGGGGTTCTCGGTCTTCGCCGGAGCGGCTTCGCGTTTACGCGCTGAAGCGCTTCACCGCGCAAGCGTGCAGGCAGGTCGGTCTTTGGTCTTGCTCACGTACTCATCTCTACGCTCCACGCGCCAAAAGCCTTGCGGCCTTGCCTGAGGAAAGGTGCGTCTTTGCGCACCCGGGTTGGGTGGGTGAGACCGAGGGCCTTTTTGAATATTCCCTCGTGCTATTGGTCATCCATGGAATATGGCAAAGCCAATCGGCATGGAAAGAATGTCGAATTATTCAACAGCATTTTTATTGAGGATTGGAGGGAGGATTGGTGGGAAAATCGGCCGATTCGTTCACAGATGAGTGATGCCGTGGCGATACCGCTCCAAAATGTACAGGGAAATGTGTTGTGCGGGCGTCTTTGACATATCGACTTAACGTTTCCCGAATTACTGGAAAAGCAAGATGGTCCCAGGGAATGTCATTCACGGACATCAATTGGACCTCAAGACTCTCTTCCCCAGGTCCAAATTCAAGGGTTTGGAGCATGGCGCGATAGACTACATAGACTTGACTCACATGGGGTAAGCTGAAAACGGCGTATAAAGAATGAATATCGACTGTTGCGCTGGCTTCTTCAAAGGTTTCTCGGGCCGCAGCCTCTTCTGTACTTTCCCCTAACTCCATAAACCCTGCTGGAAACGTCCATAAGCCTCGCCGGGGTTCAATAGCCCGTCGGCATAACAAAATTTTCTCTTCCCATTCCGGAATACACCCCGCGACAATTTTTGGGTTTTGGTAGTGGATGGTCTGGCAGGCGGGACAGACCGCACGAAGCAGCGTCTCACCTTGGGGAATCTTCTGCTCAACGTTTGCTCCACAATAGCTGCAAAAATTTATGGGCGGTGGCATCTGAGCTTTGGGTATGTGAGGAAAATCATGCACAAAAACGATATCCAAAATTCATTGGAAACATGCAGAATTAGTATCATTATTCGCACAGTGTATGATACCCCGATTATCGCTATTTTCAAAATTCATAAACCACACGATTTTCCTAGTAATGGGCTCTTTAAATTATGGGCCTGTTGAAAAAGCATGCCCTCGCGTAGGCGCAGGGTCCGCCAGCGGCGTTCCCTGCCTTCGCCGGAGCGGCTTCGCGCAGGCAGGTCGGGCCTTTGTCGGAGCCTTCGCCGTGCACAAGCTTGGCGCTCTTCGCGCCGTGCACCCTCACGTACTACGCGTACGCTCTGGGCGTCAAAGCTTCTGCGGCCTTGTCCAAGGAAAGGCACGTCTTGGCGTGCAGGGGCTGGGCGGGTGAGACAGCGGGCTTTTTTGAACAGGCCCCTTGCTTGTCATGATTCCTGGAATTGGTCAGATGGGATGGGCGCTCTGAAAATTTTGATTTATTCAATGGTCCCATTACGTAAATAGCTATAGGTCAATCAAATCACTTTCTGGTGAGGTGTTTTGCCTTCCCTTATAAACCGCGTCCCAGAATAAACGACTGGTGGGTCTATATTGGCGAAACCTTTGACGGGTACCTGGTTCTCATCAGTATGTGCGTTGTGAATCGGATCAATCCTTTGTTAAGGTTGATTCCCAATTTCGTCTTCTGGAACCCCAATCGACCAGTTCTTTTTTTGACCACACGGAGTATCTGGCATGAGTGTGAATGATAAACAAGTGATCTTTTCCTTAATAGGAGTCGGGCGAATTCATCCGCCGAAGAAACACGTTTTAAAGGATATTTACCTGTCTTTTTATTATGGAGCCAAAATTGGGGTGCTAGGATTGAATGGCTCGGGCAAGAGTACTTTGCTTCGGATTATTGGTGGTGTCGATACCGACTATATTGGGAATGTGACCTTTTCTAAAGGGTATTCCGTGGGATTATTTGAACAGGAGCCGTATCTTGAACCGGGGAAGACAGTCCAGGAAGTTGTGGAAGAAGGGCGGGCGGAGGTGGCGAAGATGCTTCAGGAGTATGAAGGGGTGAGTCAACGATTTGGGGAGGATCTCAGTCCCGAGGATATGGAGGAATTGTTAGAACGGCAGGGAAAATTGCAGGAGCAGATTGAAGCCGTGAATGGATGGGAGTTGGAACATCAATTGGAAGTGGCAATGGAGGCCCTGCGTTGTCCTCCGCCTGATACGAAGGTGGATCATCTTTCCGGCGGAGAACGTCGACGGGTGGCCTTATGCCGCTTGCTCATTCAAGAGCCTGATATTTTGTTGCTGGATGAGCCCACCAATCATTTGGATGCGGAAACGGTCCAGTGGTTGGAACAGCATCTTCAACAATATAAGGGCACCGTCATTGCGGTGACCCATGACCGTTACTTTTTGGACAATGTGGCGGGATGGATTTTGGAATTAGACCGTGGTCAGGGGAGGCCCTTTCAAGGGAACTACACGTCTTGGTTGGAACAAAAACAGGAACGCTTGGCAAAGGAAGAAAAGACTGAATCCAAACGGCAAAAAACTCTTGAGCGTGAATTAGAATGGATTCGTATGTCCCCCAAAGGGCGACAAGCCAAGGGCAAAGCCCGTGTCACTCGGTATGAACAATTATTGGAAGAGGCACAAGATCAGCGTGCGGACGATTTGGAAATTTATATTCCCTCGGGACCACGTCTTGGGGATGTTGTACTCGAAGCCGAGAATTTGTCGAAAAGCTATGGGGAGAATCTCCTGTTTGAACATCTCTCGTTTTCGTTACCCAAAGGAGGGATTGTTGGGGTGATTGGTCCGAATGGGGCGGGAAAGTCCACCTTGTTTAAGATTATCGCCGGAATGATAAAAGCTGATGCGGGGGCGCTGAGATTAGGGGAAACGGTTAAACTGGGATATGTGGATCAAAATCGCGAAATCGATGGTTCGTTGAATGTCTGGGAGTGTATTTCTGGTGGTAATGAAACGGTGGAGTTAGGGAAAAGAGAGGTCAATTCTCGAGGGTACGTTTCACGGTTTAATTTTTCCGGTTCTGATCAGCAAAAAAAGGTCAAAGACTTATCGGGTGGGGAACGGAACCGGGTCCATTTAGCACGCATGCTCAAAGAGGGGGCGAACCTGTTGTTGTTGGATGAGCCTACAAACGACCTGGATGTGAATACCTTACGAGCCCTCGAAGAAGGGCTGGAACATTTTGGCGGATGTGCGGTGGTGAGTAGCCATGACCGATGGTTTCTTGATCGCATTGCCACGCATATTTTAGCCTTTGAAGGGAATAGCCAAGTGGTTTGGTGGGAAGGAAATTATAGTGACTATGAAGCCGATCGAAAAATCCGGCTGGGAAAAGCCGCTGAACGTCCTCATCACATACGCTATCGAACACTCACCAAGTCTTGAATCCAGACTGATGTCTCCTGAACCATCAGAACCTTCTACCCCCTCTTCGGAGGATTCTTCTCGTTCACATGGGGCTGGACGACAGAGATCGGTGGTCATCCCCAGAGTGCTCGGCATACTGTGTGTGGCTGGTGGCTTTATGCTTGGTATCCAAGGGTTAGCTCATCCCAATTCGCCCATGCTTCCGACTGCTTTGGGGTTGCTTGTGGCTGGATTGGTTGCGCAAGTATTTGCCCTTGTCAGGTCATGCTATGCGAAGTCTCAGGGCCAGAGATAACAAACTAAAACAATTTGGGTGAGATTCATGAGGAAACGGTAGTGAACTATTCAGGTGCGCTTCTTGTCATCAGTCTTTGTTGTTTCATGGTGAGTTGCGCCCCTTGGCGCGATAACTATCTTGATGGTGGGATTGGTGTGCTGACACAGCCTGCTGTGAAGGGCAAACTTGGGAAACCCCATATCGTCAATGATCCGTTACTTTCCCCAGAGACGACTTGGATGTATCGATATACCCTCACCGAAAGTGAGTTGGATCCTTGGGGGGTAAAAACGTTTGGGAAAGGGGCAGGAAGTGTGCTCGGTGGGGGTAATGGTCCATCACACGAAAAAATCTATTGTTTTGTGTATGTCTTAGTTTTTGATAAAGATGGTGTCCTTCGTCAGTGGGAACGTGAGGTATGCCAAGTCCCCCAACCCCCAAATCTTTTCCAACAAGAGCTCTCCGGCAAACTCTTGCTACAACCAGATGGCGGCTTGCCGGTGGAAACTACGTGAGAATCGGTTGATGCGTATTTTATGCGGTCTCTAGAATAACTTCTATGAGCGTATTTCAAAGCGGGGCCTTTCTTCAGCAATGTTTCGCAGTGCATCCCCTGTCACTGAGCTTGAAATTAGTGTCCCCTCCTAAAACCGTTGGGGTGGTCTGCACGAATTGTCGGATGCGTCATCGCCTGACCCTCCAGGCATCTGAAAAGACCGGTGCAAAGGACGATGAACTCCTCTCTCTTCATACTTGCTCAGAGACTCATCCGGAGGATGTGAGGGTCTCCATGGTCGATGTGGTTCAAGATACCGTGGAATTTCGGTGTCGACCTTGTCGTCGAACGTATGTGGTAGCTATTGACATTATTGAAACGCATCAGTCCTGATGGCTGCCCCACCTCCTTAGTTACCTGTACCACCCCTCGTTCTCATTGAACCATTTTGTCTTTCCATGGTTGGGGGAAAGAGAGTGTTGAAAAAGCATGCCCTCGCGAAGGCGAGGGTCCGCAAGTTGGGTTCTCAGTTCCTTGTTGTGCTCACATACTCCATGTATGCTCCGTCTGCCAAAAGAGGGAGAATCGGCGGGACGTAGCCAAATATACCTGCGGCCTTTCCCGAGGAAAGGTGTGTCTGGCGTGCTTGGGTTGGGTGGATGAGATAATGGGCCTTTTTGAACATTCTTTCACAGTCTTGTGCCGTAGGCATACCTTCAATAGAGATCTCAATGGAAGAGAATTTGCCTATCCAAAAAAGCTGGAAGAGACACGAAAGGACAATTCTTTAGAGGGGCATGAAGGGGAGAATCAGATGTCGGTAGCTCAAAGCAGCGCCACGGGTATGTGGCGCTGCTTTTTTATCCAAAAATCTTACCGATTTGGCTGTGGAGTATAGCGGAGATATGGTTTAACCACCCGGTGGCCTTTAGGGAAGAGGTTAGGGACATCTGCATCGGCAACCGCTGGGGTGATGATGCAATCTTCTCCATCCTTCCAGTTCGCCGGTGTTGCCACTTTATATTTGGCTGTGAGTTGGAGAGAATCAACCACTCGCAGAAGTTCATTAAAATTTCTGCCCGTCGACGCTGGATACGTGAGGGTCAATTTGACCTTTTTATCTGGACCAATAATAAACACAGAGCGGACAGTCATGTTATCCAATGCATTGGGGTGGATCATGTCATATAAGGTTGCCACTTTTTTTTCAGGGTCAGCAATGATCGGGTAACTGACAGTGCAGTTTTGTGTCTCATTAATATCGTTAACCCAACCTTTATGTGAATCTAATGGGTCCACACTGACGGCCAAGACTTTCACGTTGCGCTTTTTGAAATCTTCGGTAAGGTTGGCCATGGTTCCCAATTCAGTGGTACAGACTGGGGTAAAATCCTTGGGGTGGGAAAAGAGAATCCCCCATCCGTCGCCAAGCCATTCATGAAGATTGATGGTACCCTGTGTGGTTTCTGCGGTAAAATTTGGTGCTTCATCTCCAAGACGTACAGCCATAATATGCCTCTTTTGTTAAGGATGGAAGTAAAGTAAAGATCGTTTAAGTGCGCACTGGGACCAAAAATAGTGGGTGTTATTAGTGCCCGCAAAAATTTTCAAACTGATTTAGTCTAAGACAGTTCTTTCGGGATGGTCAACTTCGTTAGTGATACGGTATTTTATCTATGGAATTCTTGGGGGTTCCTTTTTTTAACCTAGTTCAAGTCTACAAAAGGAGGGGAAGGATAGCGTATGGCTGAGTCATCACTACAAGTGGCGGTTATCATGGGAAGTAAATCGGATTGGGATACGATGCGGTTAGTCAGTGAGACACTCACCAAGCTTGAGATTGCGCATGAAAGTCGTGCGTTGTCTGCTCATCGGGCTCCTGATGCGTTGGTGGACTATATCGGCCAGGCAGAATCTCGAGGTGTTCGAATCTTTATTGCTGGGGCGGGAGGAGCCGCACATTTAGCTGGGGTGATTGCGGCCAAGACGCAATTGCCGGTGTTAGGGGTCCCGATGCAATCCAAGGCGCTGCAAGGGTTGGACTCTCTTCTCTCGATTGTCCAAATGCCAAAAGGGATTCCTGTGGGTACTTTAGCGATCGGAAATGCCGGGGCTGTGAATGCTGCTCTCTTGGCTGCGGCAATCTTGGCATTGGCTGACTCATCTCTAGCAAAACGGCTCCAAGCCTATCGGGAAGAACAAACCCGGCTGGTATTAGCTGACCAGACATTATCCTCCTGACCTTTTTTTCAAGAAAAAAGGGTTAAGATGTTTTCATATACAGATGGCATGGGCGGCAAGAAACATTGCTTGAATGCATAAGGGGAGCGGGAGAATTGAGATGTTGGAATGGATAGTGAACTCCTAGGCTCGTATTCTCCTGCTCTTATGTTCAGCCTTATAAGCTTTCATCGTTGATTCGTTCAAAGCGAGCGACACGCTTCCCTTCGAATTCTATCGTTTCCCCAAACATGGCGGTTGGTCTAGCCCACAGGCCAAATGATCCATAGAGGGCTCGATAGACCACCAGTTCTTCTTCCGTTTCGGAATGCCTGGCCACTCCGATGACTTGGTAGTCCTTTCCTTTATAATGGCGGTACACCCCGGGCTGGATCATACGGGTTCTCCTATTGTGTTGTCTCCATGTCATACAGTCGGCTGTGGAATCATGAGAAAATGGTCCTACCATCATTTCAAGCAATGGTGTTGATGATAGTTGTAGAGGACAATACTGCTGGCAACTGTGACGTTTAAAGGGATAGTGGGATGGTATTGAGGAATCCGTAAGCGTCCAGAAAAACGAAAGTCTGGTATTCCTGTGCCTTCTTCTCCAAGAAGAAGGCGTACATTCGTGGGCCATTTCCACTCGGATAAACTTGTTCCCTCGAGATCTAAGGCGGTAATCCATTGCAACGTGTCAGGGGTATTTAAACCGGTTAGCGAACCTCCCCAACTCAAAGATTGTTGAAATACGGCCCCGCTACTAGCACGGATGACTTTAGGATGGAAGGGATGGACGGCTTCTTGGAGAAGAATGACGGTGCGTACGCCAAAAGCCCAGCAGGACCGAAGTAACGCACCCAGGTTTCCAGGATCACCAATTGGGCAGAGTACTTCCAGGCCAATGGGCGCTTGAGTCAAATCTACAGTCGTCAGGGAGGGGGTCTCACACACCAATAGAGGCTCTTTGGTGCCAAATTTGTCTAACTCGTGAAATAGGGCCTTGGACAGCTCAAAGCATGTTGCCTGGTGAGGAAGATTTTCGAGAGTTTCGCAAGCTGGCGGAAGAAGAATTTCCTGTATCGAAACTCCTGGATTTTTCTCAATTTCTCTCCTCAGCTTCGTGCCAGAAACGAGACATTGCCGATGGGCTTTAATACCGTGGGAGTCAAATAAGGAGGCCCATCGTTTAAAATAGAGGTTTTTCTGGCTAGAAATGGTTCGGGGTCGAGTCACGCGAATTTTAAAAGGAGTATTGTGTTGATCGAGGCGTAAGAGTTCAAAGACATATCCAGAAACAGCATTGTTTGTGAAAACATGAGGGGATCATATCAAACAATTGCTCAAGAGACCTACAAGAATGACCGATAATTGAATCAAACGGATAATCCAGCACCCATCCGATTTTTCCAAAGGGAAATTAAAAAATTCCACCAACTGCGTTCTCGGCCCTTTGTCGACTTCATGTATCCCCGTGTACGCTCCGTGCGCCAAAGAGCTGGCGGTTTTGCCCGAGGAAAGGCACGTCTTGGCGTGCACGGGCTGGGTGGGCGAGGCAGCGACCCTTTTTGAATATTCCTTCTTGCTATTCGTGATTCAGGGACTATGAAGGAAATAATTGGTGTGAAGAGAATGTTAAATTATTCAACAGTTTCGAAGGGTATTTATTTTCAGGCCACAGTTTAGGGCCAGGGAGGAACCTATGTCTGGACCTTTGCCTCAGGGGAAAACAGATAAAAAACGTGATGCATGTGTGAGTCCCCCTGACACAAGCGTCATGAAAGAAGGGGTGGGGGTAGAGGACCAAGAGAAGGCATTGGAGTCCTTAGCCAGAGTTTTGCGAAGTCTGGGCCGTCATGCGTTTGAGCTTGAGCAGCTTTCGGAAGAGGCTATTGAAAAAGAATTTGAGCGCTGGGCCCTTCATGTCTTGGTGGGCACTCCCATTATGGATAATGATTCGGAAACACCAGAACCCACCATTCGGCGAGATTGGGGTGAGCTTACCAAGTTTGTCAATACGCATCGTCAACAAGAAAAACACTATGTGGATCGAAATCTCCAAGATATGAGGAATGTGTTGTGGGAGTTTACCAATACCGTGGGTCGCGCGATTGTTGAAGACCAGGAATCGGACCAAAAGGTGAAAAATTACTTAGTTCAGTTGCGCGCTGCCACGGAGAGTGGGTCCTTTAAGGATGTGAAACAGGCCCTTTTTGCGATGGTCGAAGGTATACATACGGTCATGGATGAACGAAAACAGCGGCAACAACAACGGATGCAAAAACTGGGTGAAAAGTTGCGATCCGTGGAACAGGAGTTGGGTAGTGCCAGAAAACAAATGACGCTCGACCCGCTGACCCGGTTGTGTAATCGTGGTGCATTGGATCTCCAACTCGAACGAACAGTTAGCGTAAATTTTTTCTCTGAAACCTCAGTCTCCATTCTCATGGTGGATGTTGACCACTTTAAGCAGATCAATGATACCTATGGCCATCAGGCCGGTGATGCGGTACTTCAACAGTTGGCCGATCGCTTGGTATCCACATTCCCTAGAAAGACGGATTTTATCGCTCGATACGGAGGAGAGGAGTTTTGCATATTATTGCAAGGGGCTGGCCTTGAACTGTGTCAGCGTCTCGGAGAACGACTGTTGAAAGTCGTACAGGATAAGCCCTTCACGTATCAGGATAGGGATATTCCTGCTACCGTGTCCATTGGAGTGGCGGAATTGATGTCAGGGGAAGCGGTTCTCGCCTGGCTAGAACGTGCGGATCGTGCCTTGTACCGCGCGAAGGATAGCGGTCGCAATCAATTGTGTGTGGCCATAGAGATGACAGAAGTAGTCCAGGAAGCCTAATCGGTTTCTGGGGTCGACCAGAATGGCAGGAATTACGAGGGAGCGAGGTGTTTGACGGCTACTCGATGGATGTGGGTAATCTCTTCGAAACTCCCCAGTCGGGTGTGAAAGAAACTGGCAATTTGGGGAATGCCTGTCATGATATGATCCAAGATGGGTCCCCAATCACCTGCCTGGATGATAAGTCGATCTTGGCTCTTCTCACGAACCAATTCGATGGCGGCTTCGGTTTGTGGGTTGATCCAGATATCAGCAATGAGGCCAGAAAGCGCGACGGTGTCCACCAGAGGTTGAAGGTCCGGTGGGGTTTCAAATAATTCTGGGGTATGGCTATAAAGAATGGCGACTTGAAATTCCTCTGGAAGTTGCCAATGCTGTGCGAGCCAGGCACCAACTTGTGCATGATCGACGCCCAGGTTTTCAAGCTCTAATCGGCGCAACGTGTCATGGTTCTCTTGTTGGGTTTGCCCTTGGAATACCATTATTTCATCTGAGGCGACTTCGTTTAGCGCCAAGATACCTATGTCTTGGAGAAGGGCACTCAGGAACATGAGTTCTACATCCGGATGGGCAAAATGTTTTCCAATGGCCCGGCCTGCCACGCTGGCAAATATACAACGACGCCAAAATTGGATATGGTCCAGGCCTGAGGTGGCAGGCTCTTTCATATCTTTAATCAATCGATAAAAGCAAAAAGAAAGTGCCAGATTCGCGATCGTCGAAAATCCAAGTAGGGTGACCGCTTGCACCACACTGGTAACTTTGTGGCGAGACCCGCCGTAATATCCGGAGTTGGCCATGAACAAAATTTGCGCGACCATGCCAGGATCTTGGCTAATCATTTCGGCCAACTGGGGTGCATTGGTTTCGTCGCTTTGGCACATTTTAAGAATTCGGGATGCCAGGGGAGACAAAATAGGCAAGGATTTACAGGCCTTAATCCTCTCAAAAATCGTACAGGTTTCTTCGTCTTGAGCCAAATCCAATGGAAGTGATAGTTGCATTAAAACATCCTTGCAGATTGAGGATTATGTGGCACAGGTGTCCCCACTCAAACCGTCTCGCAATGAGTGTTTTCGGTAAAAATCCATTAAGGCTTAAGGGCCCTAATTGGATTTTTTTCTGGAAAGGGGGCCTTTACAGTTGGTCTTTCGCAGGGTCAGGTGCCTTTTGCTACAACCTGTCCGGCCATTTATGACCGGTATTCAATTCCCAGTCGGAACATGAGGGGTGGAGCCGGGAATCCTTGAAATTCTTCATAAGATGCATCGGTCACATTTTCCAGCGCTACGTACCCGCGCCAGGCGGGAAGGGGATGGTATGTTAATGCCAGATCAACTTTCGTATAACCGCCTACCCTCATCGTTTGAGTTGGTATTTGAAAGTCCAATCGTGAACTGACGAACGTGACTTGGCTTTTGAACTCCAGGGTGGGCGAAAAATGCAGGTCGAGTCCCAAGCCTCCACGCCATTTTGGGCGATTTCTTAATGGGTCTCCCGTTTCTGTCACCCGTGTGGTGAGGTAGGTCAAGTTTCCTTGGAAAGAGACTTTCGGAATAGGCGAAAGAGAGAGAAAGAACTCCAATCCTTTTGTCGTGGCCTCATCGAGGTTAACCAGCTGAAAGATTCCCTGATTTAGTTGATCCGGATCCAGATCGATGAGCTTTCGAAAACGATTGTGAAAATATTCTATCGAGGCAGTAAATTCTTGTTTGGGGGTATGAAAATGAATGCCGATGTCCCAACCATGACTGGTTTCGGGCTCCAGGGCAGGATTGCCAATCAGCGGATCACCTAAGCTGGCCAAACTCGGTAACTTGAATCCCTTTCCATAGCCGCCACGAATTTGTAGCAAGGGCAAAAGTTGGTAACTGGCGCCAATGCGAGGGCTAATATTTGGCTGAAAATCTTGGGAGAGGTCTAAACGAAGACCGGAATTCACAGTCAGTCCTGGCCACCAGGTGGAGGTGATTTCCGCGAAGCTTCCTCCTAAGGTCCGCCGAAGGGAAAAATCTAACGGTTGGTTTGCAGAACCACCGATGGTGCTGAGGTCTTGGGTTCCATTTCGTTTCCCTCGTTCGTGTGTGACTTGTCCTCCAAGTGAAACAATCCACTCAGGTGTTATCGTCCAGGATTCGGTTAATCGTGCTTGAAATCGGTGATACAGGGTGTCAAACGTCGTGGGTGGAATGACGAATTGGCCTGGGCTGAAAAGAACTCCTGGATTTGAGACATCTTGAGATCGCCTTGATACACTCAGGAAGAGTTGATGCTGCCATCCGGAAGGGGACGCCAATGCCGCGGTGATTCCTGTTAGAAATTCTTGTGTCGATCGTTTTTCGGTTTCCTGAAGCAATGCTAACCTGGGACCGCCGCTGCCTTCTGGGAAACCCCGGACTGTTGAATCGGTGTATTGCCCGGTTAATTGAAGATCCCAATATGGGTGGGTGTCCATGGAGAAGTTCCATCCAACAGAGTCCTGAGAGAATTTGTCTTTTTCCACCTGTTCGCCGTTTTGGGCATGAGTATAGGAAAGGTTAGTCGATACCGGGCCTAGCATCCCTCCTGCCTGCACAACTCCTTTTAGGTGGTTAAATCGACCTCCTTCACCTAGGAGACGGATGTGTGGTGTATGGGAATCGGATGTGGTAATGAGATTGATCGCGCCGGCCATGGCTTCGGAACCATAGAATGCGGAGAGAGGTCCTCGAACAACTTCTATTCGTTCGATTTGATCGAACGGAATAGTAGAAAGGTCCACCGATCCTCCCCGTTGGTTGGTGGAGTCATTCAGTGGGATCCCATCTAGCATAATGAGGGTGAAGTTGGGGTCGGCTCCTCGAAGATACAAAGAGCTAATCCCTCCTCTGCCACCCATTTCATCGATATATACGCCAGGGACTTGTTGAAGGATATTGGAGATTCGATTGGAGTGGAGAGACGAATACTGGGTTTTTTCCAGAATGGTGACGCTCTGTGTTGATTCGTGGAGTCGAGCCGGATGAGCTGAGCCTGTGACAATAATAGGATCTAAAGTTTGAACTGAGGCATCTTCAGCATTTACAGGTTGCAGGGGATACAGTCCTATCGCAAAAAGACTTATGGAAAAGAAAACCCGAAAAAGTGGTGTGGAGAGTTCCTGCAGAAAAAAATAATTTCTGGCATCATGGGCCTTTTGAAAAGGGCAATGGCAAATATGATGTAACTGGGAGCGGTTCATAGGGATTGCCTATGATTGTCCAGGACCACTGAGAAGAAATCTATATATGACCAAAAAAGCTTTTCGATCTGAAACCTTGGTGACGTCTTCCATGCCACCAGGTGTATTTCATCTTGTGGCCAATGAGGGGGCTGAACGATTTAGCTATTACGGAATGCGTGCGATCCTCGTCGTTTTTATGACGGGGATGTTGATGAATGCCCAGGGTGAAGTGGATGCCATGGGCGAGGCTGAGGCGAAGGAGTATTTCCATTGGTTTGCTTCCGCGGTGTACTTCTTTCCATTTGTGGGCGCGCTGTTGGCCGATGCTTTTTGGGGAAAATATAAAACCATTATTTTCCTCTCTCTAGTGTATTGTGGTGGTCATTTGACGTTGGCATTGGACCATACTCGACTGGGGCTGTTTTTGGGTCTCACCTTGATTGCAATCGGTTCGGGAGGTATCAAGCCTTGTGTGTCAGCAAATTTGGGTGATCAGTTTGGCGTGGGTAATAGTCATTTATTAACGAGGGCCTACGCGTGGTTTTATTTTTCCATTAATGTTGGGGCTTTTGGGTCCATGATGTTGACGCCTTGGTTATTACAACACTATGGACCCAGCCTGGCCTTTGGGATACCTGGGATTTTAATGCTCCTGGCGACCGTCATTTTCTGGGCTGGACGAAATCGTTACGCACACATTCCTCCTGATCCCTCAGGGGTACTACAAGAACTCAAAAACCCAGAGACCAGGCGAATTATTCTTAAACTTGCCGGCATTTATCTATTTGTGGTCCCTTTTTGGTCTCTCTTTGACCAAACTTCTTCCGCTTGGGTTTTGCAAGCTCAACACATGGATCGAGAATGGATGGGGATTGAGTGGTTACCTTCGCAAATCCAAGCCGTCAATCCCGTGCTGATTATGGTATTTATCCCCCTGTTTACCTATGTGGTGTATCCCGTCTTGAGTAGATTCTTTCAACTGACTCCCTTACGAAAAATAGCGATTGGGCTTTTTATCACGGTTGGGGCATTCGTTATTTCCGCCTATGTCGAACATCAGATTGCCCTAGGGATGGTTCCACCGATTTCCTGGCAATTGTTGGGCTTTGTCGTCATCACAGCCGCAGAAGTGATGGTATCAATTACCTGCCTAGAGTTTTCCTACACCCAAGCCCCTCTCAAATTAAAATCGTTGATTATGGGGATTTTTCTGCTCTCGGTATCTTTAGGGAATGCGTTTACCGCTTTTGTGAATTTTTTGATTCAGAATCCTGATGGCACCGTCATCTTGACTGGACCGGCTTACTATTGGTTCTTCGCTGGAGTGATGTTTGTTGTTGCGTGTCTCTTTCTCTTTGTCGTGAGAGTTTACCGTGAAGAAACGTATCTCCAAGGCCATGGGGAGGGTGTGTCATGAGATAGAGATGGTCTAGGAGGACCGAGAGGAGGGAATGTGTTCTCGACTAAGATAGAGAACCTGATTCACACGAAACGCCTGATCGTAATCGCCAGATTGGATATATTGTGAATGAAAGCATCGTCCGTCGAACATGATGAGTCGGTTGGGACGCATGTCTATGAGTTTGAGTAATTCCCAGTATTCATTGCCGTCATTGATATAGGAATTTTCACGACAAGAGAACAGTGGATTAAAAATCATGCTGTTTTGGAAATTCTCGTACCCTTCTGGGCTACGAAAGAATTCATCGCTGAGTTCTAGTTGGTCGGCTATTTGCCGAATTGTGAAATCAGGTAGGATAGGGACCCGCTCTAGCCCCGTAGGCCGGTGGCGATACAGGCCAGTTCCACCTGTACAGGAATTCGCAGGATTGAGATAAACCATGGCCGTGATATCCTGGTCAATGTGGGGTTGTCGTTGTCCCACGTTCAACCGGTAATTTTGGGTCCTGATGCCTTGAAAGACTACAGGTTGTGGAGAGAAAAACGGGTAGAGCGGGCATCCCCAGAGGGCACCCAAGGTCTCAATTAATTGGTGGGTTTCGAGAGAAAGGCTGGCTCGAACGCCAGGGAAATTTCCAACGATTTCAAATCGGTCGGTATAGGGAAGATCCAAGGCTGTTTGCAAGACATCATCCTGATACTGATAAAAATTATCGACAATCACCATTTGGTGGTTTCCCGCCCCCACCTGGTGAACGGACCTGGTGTGGTGGGGATTAATAGCAAGCAGGTCTGGGCGAATGGTTTTGGACATCGGGGCTTTTGTAAGTCTCGAGATGATGTGACTGTGAACCGACGTCATGGTGCGCTGGGATCATATCAGGAGTCAAGTCCCAAGGGAGAGCCCCCTTGAAGACCGTTTTTATATCATTTGCTAAAAAGAGAAACGGTTGTTAGGAATGATTAGGAACGATACAGCCAGGAGTTGGCTGAAATAGGAGGCGCAATTCATTTCTCATCTGGGGGTTTCCATACGCCTCCCCTGATTAGGAATGCCTGTTTTTTATAAGAATGCCAGGCTCAACAACGGGGGATGTCACAGGAAGAAGTACAGAATAACGAGATGCCATCGAACCTTTTAGAGAATCTCAATAAAGATAGAGAATTATTCTATTACATTTTTTAAGTCCCTTCATCATTAACCCCATACATTTTCCCTGGGTTGCTTCTTGATTTGGGCTACATCCGGTCTTCAGGATTTCGTAAAATTTTTCCCTAGTTACGAAACGATAACTTGTGTCTCATGCTTTTCCCAAGACGGCAGGATCGGGGGAAGTGACGGGGCTGGTAAGGTGGCTCAAAGGCCGATGTCCTGAAGACAGATTCACTAGCGATGTCGGTTAAACTCTTCGGCAGGATTTATGACACAGTTGGATCGGAATTAATGGTGCTCCTTAAAAAACGTGATGCGGAGGAGCGCATTAAAATGAATCGTCAGAAAGGGAGTTGAGAAACAACGGTGCCAAGACACGACTCTCGGCGATTAAAAATCCTCGTTCTCGATAGCCATGATAGGTGATGGTTATTTCTGTGTCGGGCCCGCGCCACGTGTATTGTTGGTTCAGTTTTCGCATCATGGAGCCATACAAAGACCCATAGGCATGGTCTGTTTTTCCAAATTGAGATTCCAGGTAGTCTACCAGTGACTCATGGATAGATTTTCCTTGATATCGGAAGAGGATGCGGACGAACTTACCCTCTATGGTATACAGTTTTACTGATTCCATGGAGATGTCTTCTATCTGAGGTTTCTCCATCTTGAGCGTATAGATGCGTAACGTATCGTGGAAATCGATTTCTTTCAGGTCGGCACGATCGGCCAGTGGTTTTCCCCACTGTATCCCTAAGAATCCATTGGGATCGTTTTTTATGGGTGTGCCACCGATAGCAGGTCCGGTCACCAAAATACATAGACACAACGTCATCAGTGTCCTAGGACGGGCTTTATTATACGGTTGGTTTGGCATTGGTCGCCCAAAAGGTATCATGGTGCTTGGATGAAGGCAATGTAATCGGGTCTATTGAATATGGCAAATTCTCTTCAATGGGGATCTCCATTGGGGAAGGGCCCTCTGCATAAGAGCACGAGGGAATGATCCACAAGGTCTGCTGTCTCACCCGCCCCAACCCGGGTGCGCCAAGACGCACCTTTCCTCGGGCCAGACCGAGAAGGGCTTACCTCATTCCACTGGAGGAGACCTTTGTTGGGCGCACGGAGCGTAGGCGCGCGTACGTGGGCACGATCAAGGGTCAAAAACACCGATGGGGGCCTTTTTCAACTTTCCCCAATACGCAATGGCCAGAAAGTATCGCTAGAGTACAATCAGACGAGTACGGCCAGGCTAAAATTCGCCAAAGCGAAGGACTTAGACGGAATGAAAAGCCGGCTGAAGCTGAGAGAGATGTGCGATGGTGGAGGGGGAGGTCTGTCCGTTAAGAACCTGAAATTTGTTGGTTTCTCCCGCGTTTAAAAGAATCCATTTGTCGGGGTTATTCACAATGGCTTGGACTAGTTGGGTGTGGAGGGCGTGCCCGGCGCATTTGGCTATAAAATGCCCAATGACTGGGAAGCCTAACAGAGACATATCGCCAATGAGATCCAGAACTTTATGACGGACGCATTCGTCCGGAAACCGTAATTCATCCTCATTCACTAACCCTGTTTCAGAAAATACCACCGTATTATACAGGGATCCTCCTAGGCCTAACCCGCGTGACCAGAGAAATTCCACTTCTTGTCTAAAGGCAAAGGTACGAGCTCCTGCAATTTTCTTTTGAAATTCTTGTGGGGTGCAGGCATGCCGATATTCTTGTTGCTGAATCATGGGATGCGGGAAGTCGATGAAATACGTGATATGGGGTAATGCTGAGGGAAGGACGGTGATGGATCGGTGTTCTTCTTCCACACTGATTGGCTGTACGATTTTAATATACCTACGTGGTTCTTCCTGTGAGGTGATTCCGCAGGCCTGGAGAAGTTCGACGAATGGGGCAGCGCTACCATCGGAGGCAGGAATTTCATTTCCTTGCAATTCCACATAGGCATTGTCGATTTCAAGTCCTGCCAAGGCCGAGAGAATATGTTCAACGGTTTGTATTTGAAAATCATCTGATTGTAAGGTTGTGCAGTGGTCAGTTTGTCCTAAAGACGAAATCGTAGCGGGGCAGGACTGAACATGATCTGCCATGTGCTTCACAAATATGACTCCTGTATTAACGGGAGCGGGATGTATAGCGACAGAGGAGGGGTTCCCAGAATGTAGGCCAATACCCGATAAAAACGTTGATTTTGAAATTGTTTGCTGATGACGCATAAAGAATATATACGGAAGCTTGCAGGACAAAATGGAAAGTGCAAGAGTTATACTAAAAGCGGATCACTAAAATCGACTATTTTTGGAAGAAAACAAAAATACTTTCCTTTTTTGTGTTGTAGAAATACAACAAATGTATCCTTTTATCACGAACAGTTTGGTAGGGTTTTTCGGTATATCTCAGATTGCTCAGAAGAGTTATGTCTGTGTGTTAGGAACGATTTGGTGGAGGTGAATCGGTAAAATTTCTTAAGAAGCGAAGGGACTCTAAACCTGAAGGAGATAGGGAAGAACTGCCCGCCAATTGCGTAATAATTCCTCGGTGCTTTCGAGATAACCCCGATGTCAAAAAAATTTCCTGAAATAACGCCCATTTTTTAGAGCCATCTTGAAGTAAGGATTGCTGGAAGGTTTCCGGCTTGGTTCGGAGCGTATTGGATAAATGTTGAATGGCTTTTTCAATACTGTGGTAGGGAGGAGCCAAGTTCAGGTAGGCGTAAAAATTCTCCAAATGCATACGAAATTCTTGCCGTAGAACCTGAATGGGGTCTGGCGGTAACACAAGCAAAGTCCTATACCATGCGATGGGGTTAAGACAAGTACAGATCAAAGATAGGTTCTATGACACTCTATGCTAAAGAGAGGGCCGTCGGCTTGACAAGTCCATTAGTCGGGAGAATGTTCACCGTTTAGCAGTAACGTGAACATGGTGGGGGAGATGAAAGGGGAAGGAGGCAAACCTATTTTATCGCTGCGAGCATGTCTTTCATGGCGGGTTCTTTTAATTTTTGAAGGGCTTTAGCTTCAATTTGGCGAACGCGTTCCCGGGTAACTGACATGCTTTGGCCAACTTCCTCGAGGGTCCAGGGTTCGTCCTGACCAATGCCAAAGCGGAGGCGGATGACCATCTGTTCCCTAGGAGTTAATGAATCTAAAATTCGCGCCACCTGCTGATTGGTTTCCTGGCGCGAAACCGGGCCATCCGGAGTAATGGTGTCCGGATCGGGAATAAAATCGGTGAGAAAGGTGTCACCCTCTCCAACAGGGGTTTCTAGCGATATGGGATCTTGAAACGCCTGAAGGGTTTCGTGAACCTTTTCCCTACTGAGATGAAGCGCATCCCCAATGTCCTCCAATTGGGCCGGACGAGCAAAGCGTTGAGTCAATTGTTTAGTGGTACGGGCAATTTTGTTCGAGATTTCATTTAAATGGACTGGAACTCGGATCGTACGAGACTGATCGGCTAAGGCTCTGGTGATGCCTTGCCGGATCCACCAGGTGGCATAGGTGCTGAATTTAAATCCTTTTTGATATTGAAAGCGTTCAGCAGCCTTCATGAGTCCAATATTGCCTTCTTGTACCAAATCGAGAAAGGCGAGCCCACGTCCTGTATATCGTTTCGCGATATCTACCACCAGGCGAAGGTTACGCTGGACAAGCTCGGATTTGGCTTTTTCTAGATGAAATTTAGCCTTCTGTAGTTGTTGGCAAAGCGATTGAACCGCTTCGTGTTCCTCCGGATTCGAATGTCCTAAATCCAACAGACCCGTTTTTAGTTTTTCTATGGCGGGAGCCGAGAGTCCGCTTAATTCCAATGTTTCATTGAGGAGAGAAATGGCTTTCTCTTTTTCAGGACACTTTTTTATGGCATGGGTGAGTTGAAGCGCATGTTTGATAATGAGCCTAATGGCCGAGGACGCTTGGTCAATTTCTTTCGCGAGTTCGACTTCGGAATCTTTATTGAGAAGAGGCCGACTACCAAAGGATTTAAAATACAACGATTCAAGCGCGGGCCCAAACCCTTTAATGGGTGCTTGGGCGTCCCCGATTTTGCCGGTGCTCGCCTCAGTTTCAATGGGTTGTTCCATAACGGTTTGGTATTTCATAACGGGTTCCTTAGGCCATCCCTTTCCTTTGGATATACGTGTGTTGAAAAGGCACTGAAGTAGAGATAATGCTTTACAAAGCAAAAATCAAGCCAATGAACATTGAAATAGTGAAGAAAACCCCTTCCCTTGAGACCTACATCGTCTTGAAGATTGTTGAGAGTTCGTGTCCCTTTGGTACGTTTGAAAGCATTTCTTGTAATAAATCGCTCGAAATTAAATAGAAAAATTTTCCTATTCCCGACCCATGTTCCTCATGGGGGGGACATGACTGTTAACCAAGATCGGCAAAAAATCCCATTCTCTGGATGGGTCAAATGGGGAAAATTTAGATTTTGCGACGGAATATGAAATCTGAGGGAAGATAATGAGGAGATATTTGACAGGTCCGTTATTTTTCTTACACGTCATGACAGAAACGGTCGAGATCTTCCTCTCGACCAATCATCACCAAAACATCTCCTTTTTCAATGACGTCATCGGGCTTGGGAGTAAAATTAAAGGTTTCTTCTTTCACCATGCGCCCTTTAACCATCCGGGTGATCTGTTTTTTGATCCCGATAATGTTTAGGTTGTGTTGCCCCCGCAATTTGATTTCTTCCAGGCTGAGTCCCGAGAGCGTGTCCGACACCGAAACTTCTTCTACACTATAACCAGGGGCAAGTTCTAAGTATTCGATGACACTGGGAGAGACCAGACGATGTGCGAGGCGAATGGCCGCATCTCGTTCTGGGTAAATAACTTCATTCACGCCAAGGTTTTGTAAAATCTTCCCTTGGATGGGAGCCACCGCTTTAGCTACGATGGATTTCACTCCCATTTCTTTGAGGGTTTGAACAATCAGGATACTTGCCTCGATATTTTCTCCAATACTGACCACTGCCACATCCACATTTTGGGCGCTAACCGCCTTTAATGCCCGTTCATCTGTGGCATCACATTGTACTGCGAAGGTGGCAATATCGCTGATCGCCTGAACCTTTTCTTCATCTTTATCGATGGCGAGGACTTCGCATCCTTTCTTGACTAAGTTTTGCGCCACACAATAGCCAAAGCGCCCCAGGCCAATGACGGTGAATAATTGTTTCATGGGTTATTCTGAGACAAGGGTCGCCCGGGGTACCCTCTCAAAATAGTACGGAGCGAAAAAACCTATATCGCCTCCCACTTCCTTGCCCCAAGGTTTGGCTATAGTTATTTCCAAAATGAATAGACCATCCGACTTTTTATAGCCATGTGTTCTCTAAAATAGGGAAATGGCTATAGGCCCATGTGGTATTGGGTATAAGGGATTTGGAATGGAAACATTCCCTAGCAATCGAAAAGTCGGGGAGGTCCTATTTGGAAAGGGAGATGCCAATTTTTGGGTGTACGGACAATTGTGAGATCGGGATGGGTTATGAATCTCTTAAATCATAAGGCTGATTAAACAGGGTGTCAAGAAAGGGAACTTGGGGAGTTGTCTGGTTACGCTCTTTGGGCTGCCTTTGGGGCAAGCCCTTATTTTGATGGGTATCTAAGGCAAGAAATGCCTTGGTAGAATGACGGACCTATGAGATATTTCAAACCCGATGAACGGATTCACCTTATTGATAACAAAGAACGGCATTATGCTCTGACGCTTAAAAGTGGAGAGTTTTTCCAACATAGTGGAGATCGAATTCCTCATGATTCCATTATTGGGAAGCCAGATGGCACGGTTGTGCAGTTTTCGAACGGAAAATTGATGTTAGCGATTCATCCTACTCTAGGGGAATACTCCTTAAAGATGCCTAGGGGGGCTCAGGTCATTTATCCCAAGGATTTGGCCGTCATCACGATGTGGGCGGATATTTACCCTGGTGCCAGGGTGTTCGAAGCGGGAGTGGGGTCCGGAGCGTTAACCATGGCTCTCCTGCGAGCGGTAGGTGATCGAGGGTGTGTGGTGAGTTATGAGATACGGGAAGATTTTGCCACCACGGCTACTAAAAATATTGCCCGCTTTATGGGAAAAGTGCCCAATCATTTTCTTCAGATTCGCGATGCCTATGAGGGAATAGAGATTGGGGAAGGAACTTCTTCCTGGATGTTTGATCGCGTGGTCCTAGACATTCCTGAACCCTGGCAGGTGGTTCCTCATGCTGCACGAGCGTTACGGTCTGGGGGTGTGTATCTGAGTTACGTTCCAACGGTGCCGCAGGTCATGCAAACCGTTCAGGCGTTGGAGCAGAGCAAGGTCTTTACCTTAGTTCAAAACTTTGAAACGCTTCTCAGGACATGGAATATTAAAGGCCGAAGTGTTCGCCCTGATCATCGAATGGTTGCGCATTCAGGGTTTATCACGGTTGCCAGGAAAGTGGAAAAATGCCTGTGGAAGGCCGACCCGCTGAATGTACGGGAAGAAGCCCCCAAGCAAAATGATGATTTCATCAAGGAGGATGAAAATGATGACAAGGGAATAGAGACCTCCTGAGCCCACTTGGGACAAGCAGTAGGAAATTGCGTTGATGACCTCATCTGTTAAGACCATCCTGGTTGCCGATGATGAAGAAGATCATAGGCTTCTGGTCCAAGTAACCCTCGAAAATCCTTCCTATCAGATCCTGACCGCGGTAGACGGTCACATGGCACTGGATATTGTTCAGCAATACCATCCTGATTTATTGATTCTTGATTGGATGATGCCAGGCCTCA
>JAZFZJ010000286.1:0-3991 GCA_036443915.1 Nitrospirales bacterium | reverse complement strand
TAGTCATCGCCGGCAATCCCACCCCTACTACCGCGCTTGACTTGGAAATCAGATTGCTTTTGGCAAGATAATGCAAGGCCGGAATCAACTTGCGTTTGGTCAGGTCACCAGAAGCACCAAAGATAATTAGGACGCAAGGTGGCGCAGGCGTTCCAACGGTCTCAGCAAGCTTTTTTTTAGGTTCCGCTCCCGCCATGGTTTCTCCTAGGAGTTTAGAGTTCCAGGTTTACAGTTTAGGGGTTCGAGTTTAAGGGTCAGGAATGGTTGCGACAAAGCCAAGCTCTCTCTCCCAACCTTAAATCAAAAACTCTCAACCCCACATCCAAAATGCTGATCATCCACCAGTTGGACGTTCGACATGCCCACCGAATTCGAACCGCATGGCCGAAAGAACTTTGTCTGCAAAATCCGATTCACCTCGCGAACTAAATCGTTGGAAAAGGGCGGCCGTTAAGACAGGAGCGGGCACTCCCTCATCCACCGCAGCCTCGATTGTCCATCGGCCCTCACCAGAATCGGCCACGCTTCCTGAAAACGTGCCCAGATCCCGGCTCTTGAGGAGCGCGATCGCCGTCAGATCCAGGAGCCATGAGCCGACGACACTCCCCCGGCGCCAGAGTTCAGTAATGTCTGGCAAGTTCAAATCGTATTGGAAAGCTTCAGGGTCCCGCAACGGTGAAGTTTCAGAATCGGCGCCATGTTCTCGCTTGCCGATGTTGGCCTGCTGCAAAATATTCAAACCTTCTGCGTAGGCGGCCATCAGTCCATATTCGATCCCATTGTGGACCATTTTGACAAAGTGCCCCGCACCATGTGGACCACAGTGGAGATACCCATGTTCGGCCGTGCTGCCCACTTTTTCTCGTCCAGGTGTTCGTGGGGCCGTGTCAATCGGGGGAGCCAATGTGGAAAAAATGGGATCAAGGTGTTTGACAATGCTTTCCTCTCCCCCGATCATCTGACAGTATCCCCGATCCAGGCCCCAGACTCCGCCGCTTGTTCCTACGTCCACATAGTGAATCCCCATTGGTTTGAGCTCTTTGCCACGGCGAATGTCATCACGATAGTAGGAATTACCCCCATCGATAAGAATATCATCCTTCTCGAGTTTGCCGATTAGATCTTTAATCATTCGATCGACAAAAGCCGCCGGGACCATCATCCAGATAGCACGGGGCTTTTGTAATTTTGAGATAAAGTCGTCCAGCGAGGATGCTCCGGTGGCTCCCTCTTTGGCAAGTTCCTGAACGGCTTTCTGGGACACATCATACACCACACACGTATGCCCCCCGCGCCTTAGCCGCCGCACCATATTGGCTCCCATTCGCCCAAGCCCAATCATTCCCAATTGCATGACATTTGCTCCTTTCAATTATGGGAGTGTTGGAAAAGCATGCCCTCGCGAAGGCGCAGGGTCCGCCAGCGACGTTCCCTGCCTTCGCCGAGGCGGCTTCGCGCAGGCAGGTCGCCCCTTTGTCGGGCTCACGTACTCCTTGTACGCTCCACACGCCAAAGCGGCTGTGGCCATGCTGGATGGGCCTTTTTGAACACTCCCTCTGTTCTCATAGTGTTTCAGCCCATCTGACAGATTGGGATGCTATTGACCAAATTTTGGTTGGTTCAATAGACCCTGTGAGACAGTTAAACATCCCTCTAGCTTGAAGAGTCCCTACGAGCACGATCAATAGGGCAAGTGAAAGGTTATCCTACTTGTTAAGCTGCTCTTTGGCGGCCTGAACAATTTGATCTACGGTAAATCCAAACTTTTTTCTTAGTTCCTTAAGAGGGGCCGACGCTCCAAAGGACTCCATTCCGATGATGCGGCCAGTGGAACCAACATACCGTTCCCATCCAAACGTCGCCCCCAGTTCCACGGAAACCCGAGCCGTGACGGAAGAAGGGAAAACGTTCTCCCGATACTCCGGATTTTTCCCGCAATAAAACTCAAAGATTTCCCACGAGGGCATGCTCACGACACGGGCTTTGATCCCTTGGGTCATAAGCTGGTCATAGGCCTCTAGACAAAGCCCGACTTCGGTCCCAGTGCCAATAAGGACCACCTCTGGCTTACCATCCTTGGCATCACCTAAAACGTAAGCCCCTTTTGCCAGACCTGCTGCGGCAGCCAGCCTGCTCCGATCAAGTGTGGGCATGGCCTGTCTACTGAGAATCAACGCCACCGGTTCGTGGCGAAACTGCATAATCTGACGCCAAGCTTCTACGACTTCATTCGCGTCCCCCGGTCGAATGGTGATTAACCCCGGTATGGCTCGTAAGGAAGCCAAATGCTCAATCGGTTGATGGGTTGGACCATCTTCACCCACCCCAATAGAATCGTGGGTAAAAATGTAGATGACGGGAATTTCCATCACCGCACCGAGCCGAAGTGCTCCACGACCATAATCACTGAAAATCAAGAACCCCGCACCATAGGGCCGCACTTTTGAAAGCGACAACCCATTTATCACCGCACCCATCATATGCTCCCGGACCCCGAAGTGAAAATTCCGCCCGCTATGATCAAGGGGAGTAAACTCTCCAGCTCCTTCGAAGGTCAGTCGGGTTTTAGTTGAAGGAGCCAGGTCTGCTGAACCACCCATGAGCCAAGGGATGTTCCGGGCTATGGCATTCAGCACCTTACCGGAAGACTCCCGGCCAGCCAGCCCCTTGGCGTCTGCCGGAAACAAGGGTAAGTCCTTGTCCCAGCCCTCAGGCAGTTGACGATGCTGCATTTTGTAGAGATGGTCCGCCAGTACAGGGTGTTTGTGTTGGTATTCCTTGAACCTCTCCATCCACGTCTCACGGAGGGCGTTGCTTCGTTTTCCAATCCCTTGCTGGAAATGTTCGCGGACCTCATCAGGAATCAGGAATTTGGCATCCTCCGGCCACCCATACCGACCCTTGGTCAATCGGATCTCCTCTTCCCCCAGAGGTTCACCATGGGCCCCACTCGTGTCCTGTTTGTTGGGAGCCCCATAGGCAATGTGACTGTCCACGATAATGAGTGTGGGTCGATCTTGGGTCGAATGAAATGTTTGAATGGCCCGACTTAGCATGTCCAAATCGTTGGCATCCCCCACGCGGGTCACATTCCAACCATACCCAATGAACCGAGTCGCCACATCCTCGCTAAAGGCTAATTCCGTGTGACCCTCAATGGTGATCCGGTTGTTATCATAAATCCAACAAAGATTGGGCAATTTAAGATGCCCGGCAAAGGAAGCGGCTTCAGCGGTGACGCCCTCCATCATACATCCATCTCCGCACAAGGCATACACGTTATAAGTAAACAGCTCGAAGTCCGGCTGATTGAAGTAACTCGCCATCCAACGGGCGGCAATGGCCATTCCCACGCTCGTAGCCACTCCCTGACCCAGTGGGCCAGTCGTGATTTCCACACCGGAGGTCCATCGGTATTCAGGATGACCGGGGCATTTGCTGTCCAATTGGCGGAAGCGTTTGATGTCGTCAAGGGTAACCGACAATTGGCCCAGCGTTTCATATTTTGGATTGACCGATTTGACCCCTGTCAGATGTAACAGTGAGTAGAGCAGCATTGAGGCATGGCCAATAGAGAGCACAAACCGATCACGGTCTGGCCAAATGGGATCATCAGGATCAAACCGCAAAAAACGGTTCCAAAGGAGATAGGCAACGGGCGCCAGGGCCATGGGGGTTCCAGGATGCCCGGAGTTGGCCTGTTGGACAGCGTCCATGGACAGGGTGCGAATGGTATTAATACTGAGTTGGACAACGTCCTGTTGGTGTTGGGCCATTCTTGGTCTCCCCTTTAAAAGATTAACCTAAACTCAGGAATTGTTCCATTCTGAATGTCAATTATGACCACTCTTGGCTAGAATCATCTGCAGTCTTATCTTCTGGATCTGGTGATTGGGATCCTCATGCACGATGCGAAAAAACCCGACTAGGCTCTGCCTACCACTATTTGATCGGCACCTGAGCCTGCCATAGACAAGAAAAGATTTCTCCA
>JAZFZJ010000285.1:0-5800 GCA_036443915.1 Nitrospirales bacterium | reverse complement strand
ATCTTCTGTCACAGGGTCCCAATTTCTTTTTGGTCACGCGGGAGTACCACGAGGGGGAATAGAATACCGGAATGGGGAAAGAGTGCAAAGGGGTGGGGTGGAAATTCAGCCCATGACCTAGGAGCGGAGACACGGCGGGGGCAAGCCGGGAGGGGTCTCCGTCACCTGCTCATCTGACAGCGACGGGATTCATTCCCTGATTGGCGTGATTAACACCCCGCGGCCTCTTCGGTACTTTTCTGTCCAGTCAAAAAGGCCTTTTATAATTCCTATTCCCCAAATTGTTCTGACGACATACAGTCCTGACGACATACAGACCTTAAGGCCATCGCCATGGTCCGCAGGTCATAGTTGCCGAGCCGACGCTTAACTCTTGTCCGTCCAAATGTAAATTAACAACAACATTCCACTCCCAATTATGCTTAGGCCAAGCACCATCCCCAGAATTTCCATGTCTAATTGTTACCTTTCATACGTTCAATTGTGCTCTTTTGTTTAAAGCGCTTCGCGGAATGGGGACAATCTCTAAGGAGGAATTGTCATCCTAAATAAAATCCCCCCCCAACAGACCATTCGGTTGGACAGAATCCATTTGATTTGTCAAAGATCCGGTGGGCTGCTCCACTTGTTGATGGAGTAAAACTTGGCTCAATTTGATAGTACCCATTGTGCCCCAGTCCCTTATCCTTGATTGATGAACCTCACCATCGAATAGGTCATACAAGTTCCAATATCTCGGTAAAGGTAGCCGGTAGCATCCAGGTGATAGGCACTCGCGCTGACGTGCATCCGTGGAACCGCCACAGGCTGCTCATTTCCGATCTCCCCCCCCAGACAATCATCACACACTCCTCGGCCTCTCACCTTTTCCAATATTGTCACCAGAAGGGAGTCGAGATTCATTCTCCTGACTCCCCTTTCACATCCATCTCGCTGAAGGCAATTTCCCCCAGTGGTGAGGAGACTGGCAAAAAGCACCCTTGGAAAGTTTCCTCCGGCATTCCAATTTTCATGCTTTCAGGACCTCCACGCTCACGATGGGGCACCTATAGCTCAATTATTTAAAACCATTGATCTTCCAAAAAATGATGGCTTTTCATGCCCTATTGGACTAAATCAATGGGGAACGGTCAACTCTATTTTATGAATTTTCGATAGTGATGAAGAACATCTGCCTCTGCTGAAGCTATTCTGAAAATTCACCAGTCTAAGGTTTGATGGGAATTTGGATGGTAAAGGTGGTGCCTTTCCCTTGCTCACTTCGTACGCTGACCGTTCCTGCATGCGCATCCACCATGTCCTTGACAATCTTAGTACCCAATCCAGTTCCCCCGGCTTTACCGCTAATCGCCTCTTTGGTGAACAACCTGTCACGGATTTCAGGAGACATCCCTTTTCCTGTATCGATGACCGATATCACCACGGTCGTTCCATCAGATCCTTCTGCCCCCGTCACCGTGACTGATCCACCGACAGGTGTTTCCGGAATGGCATTATTGACCAGATTGTACAGTGCGTTGAACAAACGATTCTCATCCGCATGAATGGGGGGAAGGGCATCCAGGCCTTGTGTGTGCAAGGAAATTCCCTTCTCGGTGGCATAGAACCGGAGAATTTCAAAGACCCCTTTCACGACCTCCGAAACCTGACAAGGAGCAAACCGAATGGGGCTGGATATTCCTTTGACCGTATCGGCAATCTCCCGCATGCGACCTTGAATCCGACGGGCGTTATTGACGATCATGTCGATCGCGTCCCTGGAAAATTTTCTGGTGGCGACGACTTGCTTCGGGGTCACATCCGGCAAGTTTGCATAATGCTCAAGCAACTCCCCGTCTAACAGTTTGGCTCCATTGAGAACGGGCATCAGCATGTTCTTAATATCGTGGCTGATATCCCCCAGTATCATCGTTACTCCCGCGAGTTTGGTTTGTTCCAATAATTCTGCTGTCAATCGCAAACGCTCACTGCTGTCTTGGAAGGTCACGACAGCCCCGATTCGTTGTCCATCCTCCACAATCGGTGAAGCGGAACATTCCACGGGGAAAGAAGTGCCATCCTTGCGCCAGAGGATTTCTGTGTCATTATGAAAGACAGATCCCTCCTGGAATGCGGCATATAAGGGACAGTCTTCTCTGGGGTACGGGGACCCATCGGGTTTCGTATGATGGATCAGCTCGTGCATGGGTTCGCCGAGCAGTTCCTCCATACGGTATCCCAGCATGTGAGCCCCGGCCGGATTGACAAAGGTCAATTGGCCTTCTAGATCCAATTCATAAATACCTTCTGTTAATGAGGTCAGAATCCGTTCGTTATGCCTCGCGAGACTCTGATGGGCTTCCATGGCGCGGCAACGCTCAGTAGCGGTCGCGATGCGATCCGCGACGATACCAAGGCTGTGCCAGGTGAAGGGCGTCACAGGGTGCCGGAAAAACATGGCCATGACACCCACCACTTCGCGGTGCTGGTTTAGCAACGGGTACCCCGCAAAGGCCATGAGCCTCTCTTGCTTGGCCCATGCCTGTTCTGGCACCTCAGGATCCTCCATGACTCCATTGGTCAGATACGGCTTTTTCTCAAAGGCAATTTGACCAATTCGAAAGTGACCAAATGGAACCGGGCCCTGCACACCGGCCACATGGGTATAGACCCCAGCACTGGCTTGCAGTTCCAGCCCCTCCTGCTGGGAATCAAGCGTCCAGATCCCTGCCAATGCCGCACCGAGATGTCGAACCATAACATCCACACAGTCTTGCCAGAGGGTTCCCAGTGGTTGGCTGCGATTGAGCACATGGCCCACTTCCACCTCAAAGGCTAACAGGCGGTTCCGTTCCTCCAACGCTCTCTCCGCCCGATTTCGCTCAGAAATGTCGCGGATGATGCCACAATAAAATGTCTCCTCCTCAAGGACGGATTGTGACGGAGACATTTCAATAGCGAATTCCGTCCCGTTCTTTCGCAACCCATGCAGCTCGACTGTTTTCACCATGGCCCGCCCCTCTGTGCCAATCCCCACGCGCTCCATCCCATAGTGATGCGCTTCGTGGTACCGGGGGGGTATGATGAGGGTGAGTGGCTTGCCGACAACTTCCGCCGCAGCATAGCCAAACATCGCGTGGGCGCCCTTATTCCAAAAGACGATGATTCCCTGCTGACCCCACAAGATAATGGCATCCGGGGCGGTCTGCACGACGGCTTGGAAACGGTTTTCACTGGCACTCAATTTCTGAGCCAATTCCCCAGAGGGGTTTCCGGAAGGCGTCGCCTCGAATGCGTGGGGGAGCGTCATTTGAGCCCCTCCTCGGTCGCCGGTTCCCGGAGAATGTCCATCAGCAACAGATCGAAGGTGATTGAACGACCGGCTAAAGGATGATTGGCATCCAAAGTCACTGTTGAATCACTAACTTCTGTCACTCTCACAGGAAAAGATTCCCCATTAGTTTGCTCAACGCCGAATTCCAGGCCTATTTCTGGTTTTATGCCTCGATTGTCAAACTCGGTTCGGTCTACCTTCACCGCTAATACAGGTTTGTAGGAACCGTAAGCTTTTTCTTCTGAAACATGAACAATTTTGGATTCCCCGAGAGCCATGCCCAAGACGGCCGGTTGCACCACTGGGACGACTTCTCCTTGACCCTGAGTAAAGGTGAAGGGTTCTTTGTGTTCCATATCACGCATTATTAAACCACTCCTTCTTTCGATCGACCAACGGCTGATCGGACGGTGCGTTAGGGTTGTGGCCTCTTTCTCCATTATGCAACAACGCCGAAAAGGTCTTAAAAGAGCGGGGGAGGAGCCCCTCCATATTGCGCGGTCTTTGCGGCAAGCTTACCCTTTCCACTAATCCGCCATTGACCCTCCTCATTAATAAGATAGTGGAAATCCCCAAGCCAGCTGGCGAGGTTTATTCGTTGGGTGGTGTCGTTGGATGTCGCCCAAATGGATCCCGTACAAGTGATCTCGGCGGTTGCATGTTTTCCAGGTTTCACAACTATTCGAGAAAAGGAATGGTAAGTTGAGATACGATGATACTGTGCAAAGAAATCTTTCCATGACTGTCGCCTATCGTCTTTGGTCAAATGGCCGAAATGATAATCTTGGGAATAAAACTCCATCAGCGCCTCCAAGTTTTCGGCACGGATGGCTTCTTCTGCTTGATTAAAGACAGTCTGGATTTCACGCCTGGTCTTGGCATCCACTTGGATGTCCGCTTCTCTGGCGAGTCGATGCTTCGCCAGCGACGGAGGGCCAGAGCCCTGGAAAAACAGGGCAATCCCAACCAATAGTCCAAATATGAGCAGTATTTTTTTCAATTTCATGGTGATTCTCCATTCCCCGTTGTAGTTGAATCCGTTGGCAGTGGGTCTTTGCCACGCGTAAGACTTACGGAACGCTTACTTCACATTGCCATATTCAAAAATGATACCCGTACGGTCACAAAACTCACCCACCCTTGCGCTATCTGAAAAACTCTAGCTTTTCAAATGCGGATGAATTTATAGGCGGGACAGGACGAGAGGCCATCCACTGTGAGATGCCTCTCCCCCTGAGATGCGGTGCCGGTAGATCCTAAAACTGCTTACTTCTTCCTCGTTTTTAGTATGATCGACTACCCCCAAATCCGCCGCCGTCTGTGCGAGGCGCCATCGGCTTGGCTTCATTGACGGTCAGCGTCCGTCCATCCATTTCCGTGGAGTGTAAGGCAGCAATAGCCGCTTGAGCTTCACTGGGCGATGACATTTCCACGAAACCAAAACCGCGTGACTTGCCGGTGAATTTGTCGGTAATCACTCGTGTGGACTCGACGGTTCCGTGCTCGGCGAATAACGCCTCCATCTGAGTCTCAGTCGCGGAATACGGCAAACCACCAACATAAAGTTTTGAACCCATGGGGTTCCTCCTTAAAGTATTGATATTGTCTTGAATGGGAGAAAAGATGAAATGACCCGAAGAACAGTCGCAGAGGAAAGAAACAAGGCGACCGTGACCAGCCTTCCGAGCTAACTCCTAGGCAAAACAACATCGGTTAGGGGCCTTGTTGCAATTCTCTTCACCACCAGGCCCTACGCGATGAGTATTTATTAACCTAACATGGCGTTCGCTATAAAGATAGGGAAACTTTTACGCCTGACCAAGGAACCTGATCCTGCCCCCTTTAAACCACTCCTAAGTCAATATTACGCGCTTTCCTGAAAAGGTAAGCTGCTCCCACCTCATCAGCAGGCACCCCCCTACCACTCAGTTCGTGAAAGGGGTTAAACGCTATGGCCCGTCCCAGGCCATTGTGGACCGAGACTCCGCCGCGTGCGCACACACGAAGGCACCCAAACACGAACTACGTACAAACCCTGTTCCCTGTTTTACTCCCAGTTCGGTCCCAGTTTTGGTCCCAGTTCTGAATCTACCGGAATCACACCCATGTACAGGGTGAAGGCTACATTCCCCGCTTGGTCACTTCCCCTTCGGCAGCAAGCCATTCTTTTGAATTGTCTTCCCATACCCTTGATGTGGTTGAGAGAAAAGCCATGGCTTCCGATATAGCTGGTATGTGGCAGCCTATGGTCATGGTGAAGTCTGATTGTTCCCCCGACGATCAACTGAGGCTTCTTACAGCCTGGGAAGCCTGGGAGATTCCCCTGGAACAACAATGGGCGTGGAGTGATGAACTCTTTGGGAGGGATGAACCCACGGACCTTTCCTCATATTTGGCCTCCGAGATGATGTACGCCAAAGATAATCAACTGGAACTTTCCTTTGACTCGTCTACTGGCGATTTTGCCTCAGTTCTGGCACAGGCCCT
>JAZFZJ010000284.1:0-11738 GCA_036443915.1 Nitrospirales bacterium | reverse complement strand
AAAGCCCATGGGGCCTTGCCCGAGGAAAAGCACGTCTTGGCGTGCACGAGCTGGGGCGGGTGAGACAGTGGGCCTTTTTGATCAGGCCCTTCCTTATGATGATTCATGGATTTGGTAAGTTGGGATTGGCACTCTAAAACTTTTTAAGTATTCAACAGTCCCAAGATAAAAAAGATACGGATCTTGCCGTAAGGAGGAGGGTTGAGTGGGGGGTGATCCCTACCTTTCGGAGTGAATAGCCAAACTCGTCCCTTGAGCATTAAAAGATCAACATCCAGGGTTATTCCGTCCCTTAAGAAATTACGGCCCAAGGTTGTGCCATTGGTCGAGAGAAAATTGTGGCCGCTGCGAATAGGGTGAAATAGGATTAAATGCCTAATTGTTTACACATATTTAAGAGACAGGAAGTGGTAAGCTCCCTGCATAGACTTTCAGCTTGATTCCATAAGCGCCTTACTCCTTCCCGGGTAACTTAAACAAATGGACTGGTGTGGAGATTTTTTTTGGAAACCCTAAATCCTTCCCATGAATTGCAAAAAGCTCTAACTTACAGGGAAAGAAATTAACTGACACTTCACTTTGAGGAAGGGAGGTGTATGATAAATCTTGATGCTGGAAGCCAAGTGCAGAGGAGGGTTCCCAATTTGTATATTCCTGATACGTACAACCTTCACAACAATGCAAAAGGAGGATAATCCATGAGAATCGTCACACCTTTAGTCATACTGAGTTGGGTTATTGTCAGTGGTGCTGTTGGTCCTCAAGATGGCACCTTTGCCCAAACCAACAGCGATCTGGAAGAAAAGACGTCTAATGAGAAACTGGGAAAAGGTGGTTTGGCGGGTGAGGCCTCCATGCGGGTTGAAGAACCCGATGGCTCCATGTTGGACCCAGCGCTAGCGACAATGCCGGAAAGCAATATGAGTGCGGAGTCTTTAGAGGAAGTCCCAGATGCCGGTGGCGGGACAATGGTGAATGTTGAGGGGCGATTTCAGTCTATCCTCAAAGTGCCAGAAGGATCGGATAAAGCGATTCATGAGCATGATCCCAATTAACTTTCCAGCTAAAGTTTCTGAGTGTCCCTGACGAAGGTTGTTCAAGACAGAAATTATGATAACAGTAGGCAAGGAGCTCACTCATAAAACAGCCCCAATCATATTTCAGTTGGTGGACAGTCAGATTGCTGTTCGCCATTTTCATTGGTCATAGCGGCCTTATGGCTGAGACACATGCCGCTACCATTACCATCATTAATAAAGATACCGCCGGTGAAGGGTTTAATGACCCCACGGCCTTTACCCCGGTGGGCGGTAATACCGCGACGACCCTCGGCCAGGCTCGGTTAAATGCCTTCCAGTATGCGGCCAATATTTTGGAGCAATTGCTTGTGAGTAATGTGGTTATTAAAGTCGATGCCCAAATAGATCCGTTAGGATCCGGGGTGTTAGGGTCAGCGGGCCCTAATACCATCCATCGGGACTTTAACAATGCACCCGTGGCGAATACCTGGTACGTTCAAGCGCTGGCTAATAAATTGTTCGGACAGGACCTCGATATCAATACGAGTGATATTAACGCCACATTCAGTTCGAATTTTTCCAATTGGTATTTTGGTCTGGACGCCAATCCTCCGATCGGAAAATTTGATTTCGCTACGGTGGTGCTCCATGAAATTATTCATGGTCTCGGGTTTCTGTCACTTGTCGACGTGTTGAATGGACAAAAATTTTTGGGAAGAGATGACGTCTATATGCGATGGTTAGAGCATCATGGGGCCTTTCCAGCAGACTACCCCTCCATGACCGGTGCCCAACATCTGTCTGCAAGTCTCTCAATTAATAACCTCCATTTTGTTGGTCCACAGCTGCAAGGGGCGAGTGGGATTTTAACGGCGGGAAGAACCGGTTCCCATGTACAGATGTATGCCCCTAACCCGGTCCAACCAGGGTCCTCGGTTTCGCATTTCACCAACACGATCAAACCCGATCAGCTGATGGAACCAGGGATATCCTCCGGGACGGCCATTCATGATATTGGGTTGGCACAAGCTCTTTTCAAAGATTTAGGATGGGTGTTTGTGGTCGGCGGGAGTGCCCCCGTAAGTGTCCCCTTAAATGATTTGGATGGCAATGGACAGGCTGACCTTGTCTGGCGCAATACGATCAGTGGTGAGGTGATCATATGGTTGATGAACGGTGCTACCGTTGCCGCATCTGCCTCCCTGGGCCAGGTGTCGACGATCTGGAACATCGAAGGAACGGGCGATGTCAATGGGGATGGGAAGGCTGATGTGATATGGCAGAATAGTACTAGTGGCGAGGTGGTCATTTGGTTGATGGACGGATTAACGGTCCAGCAAGTAGCTGTGCTGGGTGGTGTGGCGCCTAACTGGTCCATTGAGGGGGTCGGTGATGTAGATGGGGATGGCAAGGCAGATTTGGTCTGGCGCGAGTCGAATGGGGCAGTGGCGTTGTGGTTGATGAACGGAGTCACGATTAAGCAGGTGGGCGTGCCGAGCGGAGCTGCAACGAACTGGTCCATTGAGGGAGTGGGGGATGTGGATGGAGACAGCAAGGCGGATTTGATTTGGCGCGAGTCGACCAATGGGGCGCTGGCCGTGTGGTTGATGAACGGAGTAACGATTACGCAGGTGGGCGTGCCGGCTGGAGTAGCAACGAACTGGTCGATTGAGGGAGTGGGGGATGTGGATGGAGACAGCAAGGCGGATTTAGTCTGGCGAGATTTGACCAGTGGGGCGGTGGTTGTGTGGGCGATGGATGGGTTGACAGTTGGGTTGGTAGGCTTTCCCGGTAGTTCGTCCCTAGACTGGGAGTTTCGATAATCAGGAACCTTCCCTTCTCGTTTTCTTCTAGATGATCTAAAAATTGTCCCTGTTCTCCTTCTCTAAAGAAATTGGAGAAAGTGAGCTAGGGCAATCTCTCCTTTTCATAAAGATCGGGCAAGCGTAACTTGAATTCTGAGAAAAACACAGTTATCGGGGTGTGGGTTTCTTAGAGCGCGCGGGAAGGAGGCGGTGAGTATGAGATGGTTGTGGGCGGCGATGGTTGGTGGGAGCATTATCCTGGCCGTCCCTGGACACTCAGATATTAGGGCCATAGTGGGCGATGTCCTTGGGCATTTCTTTTCTGCCTTCCTCTTAGCCATTGTGCCTATTGTGGGGTATCGTTTTCTCTATAAACAGATCGGTGAAAAGGAAATAACCTATATTTTTGGTGCAGCCTGGATGTATTTGGTGCTCTCACAGTTCTTTGGTACTTAACAGGATAGGGGAAAAATCTTTCCAATGGTGTACTTGAGCATTTGCGGTGAGAGCAGACTGGGGTAGGGGGAAACCACAGGCAAGGACCAAGAACACCTGTGTATTTTTATCAGCGGAGAAGATCTTCAGGAAATGATTCGTCACCATGATTTCATGAAGTGAGGGTGTGCTCATTCCTCGGCTAACCCCTCGTTGAGGCCTATCCATGTGTGGCCGGTTTACCCGCAAAGAAAACTTTCAACACCTGGCCAAACTTCTTGGGATTCACATGCTTCCACCCTTGGAGCCCCGCTATAACATTGCCCCATCCCAATTGGTGGCCTGTGTGCGTACTAACCTGGAAACCCGGGATCGGGAATATGTGCCATTGAAATGGGGATTGGTTCCTGCCTGGGCCAAAGATCCTCGTATGGGCAATACGATGATTAATGCCAGAGCAGAAACCGTGGCAGAAAAACCGGCTTTTCGGAAGGCCTTGAGACATCAACGGTGTGTGGTGCTAGCAGATGGATTCTACGAATGGAAACGGGAGGGGAAGACGAAGCAACCTTATTATATTCATTTGACGGATAACCGTCCCTTCGTCTTTGCGGGGTTATGGGAGTGTTGGGCCAGGGAAGGGGAGCAGCCTCTTGAGTCTTGTGCGATGGTGACCACGGGTCCGAATGCGTTAATGGAATCCATTCACCAAAGGATGCCCGTTATTCTTTCGCCGAAAAATTATGATCTTTGGTTAGATCTTGGTGTACAAAATCCTCAATCACTCCTTCCTATTTTGCAACCCTATCCACCTGAGGAAATGGAAGCCTTTCCCACTAGTCTCATAGTGAATAATCCCCGAAACGATTCCCCCCTCTGTGTGCAACCCCTTGGGTGAATTCTAGAAGCGATAAAGGCTTTGTGGGTTCTCCGTTTTAGCCAAATGAGAACTCCGTTTAAGACTCCTACTCAAGCGGCATTCACAAGTCCGAAAGATTGTTATGAAGTTCCCAAAGCCTTTTCGATATCGTGAACGATGGGTTCAGTGAGAGGTGTTTGTTTGGGTTCGTATCGGGCGATGACGTTGCCCTGTCTATCCACGAGAAACTTTTGGAAATTCCATTTGATCTCCCCGGTGAATGGCGTATCTTCGGTGAGATAGCGGTAAAGCGGATGCTTCTGTGCACCCAGCACGGTAATTTTACTAAAGAGAGGAAATTCCAAGGAGTATTTCGTGTAACAAAATTCGGCAATTTCCTTGTTATTACCAGGCTCTTGCTTGCCAAAATCATTGGCGGGAAAGGCCAGGATGGTAAACCCTTGATCGCGGTACTGTTTGTACAATGTTTGTAAACCGGCATATTGCGGGGTATTTCCACAAAAGCTGGCCGTATTGACGATCATGATGACCTTGCCTTTGAAATCACTCAGAGACCGAGGATGTCCATCAATGTCATCCATCGTAAAATCATAAATCAGTTGAGTGGGCCGGTTCGGTGTGGATACCGGTTGGTTAGAAAGAGCTAAGAGTTGAACTTGTTCAAAGGCAACAGCCTGGTCAATCAGCACAGGGGTAGTGGGGTTCCAACTGCTCACAAACAGGAAAATGCCCAAGTAGCTCAGGCGTTGGAGAAGCCAAACATTTGAAAAAGACGTTGACATGGTGATACCTCCGTTTGACTCATAAGGAATGAAGGAACCTTGAATAGTGTACCGAGGGATTGCGACATAGGCAATGCCTAGCCCGCGGAGTTATTTGGCTGTAAGAGAACAGGGCGTTATTGAGCTAAGGGTATTCAATTCTTAATTTGGGCAAGGATATTTTCTTTCTTCCCGATTCCTCCGATAAATTTTTTGAATTTTCCCTTGACGTAGAGAGCTAAGGTAGGAAGAGATTGAATTTCCAATTCGCTGGGAATCAGAAAGTTTTCTTGGACATTCATTGTCACTATCAAAAGATGGTCAGACAGTTCTGCTTGAACAAGTTCCAACTCTGTCATGAGAGATTGGCAGTGGCTACAGCCCGGTTGCCAAAATTCTATGAGAATCGGTACAGAGGATTTTTCAATCACGCCATCAAATTCTCGGTCTTCAATTTTCCGTATCATCCAGAGGAAGAGCTAAGGTTTTGCTTGGGCTAGGATGAGGGTTCTGAAGGGACTAAAGAGTCTTGCAACACCTCAACCGAATTCCCAAAAGGATCGGTGATATACACGGAATTCAAGCCATCTCGATGATTGACAAGTTTTCCAAAGTTACTAGCATCAGGGCGCGCGATGGCAAAATGTGAGGGATGTTGTTGAGGTAAGACTAGTGCCAGCTTAGTATTGGCAAACTCCAATAGAGCCCAGGTATCGTCGATGTATTCGACCTGACAGTGAAACTGGGAGGTGTACCATTTCACCGCTTTGGCAATATCGGGGACGGGCACGGCGACGTGGTGAACCTGATCAAGTTTAATGTTTCGGGTCATCCCCTTCCCCTTTGTGGCAATTGGCACACGAATGTGAATGCCTTGGAGCTTTCCGTTCTCCCTTAAGTAAATTGTTGAATATGCTCCATGAGCATTTTCGAAACGTTGCTGAGGTTGTACGGCCACGCATAATTTAATGTAACGGTGGGATGTTTTAGGCGGAGTTCAGCCAGTTCTTCAGGGATTTCATATTCAGAGTGGGAACCACCAGGGGTAAACATGGTGGAGACCACCATAATCGATTGTGCTCCTTGTTGAATCAGGTCCTCCACGGCTTGGGCTAAGGTGGGTCCGCAAAACTCGTTATAAGCCATTGCGAATAACGACCCATTGACCAATAATTTCATTTGGGCGGCCAAAGCCTCCAACCCGGCCTGGTAAGGATCGGTTTCCGGAGTGCGTGACCAGGTCCGAATTTTTGTGTCCAATTCCAATTCTTCCGCACTCATGGGCTGTCCTGCTGCCCGTCGCTGAGCCTCTAATCGTTTGAGTTTGCTCACTAATTCCGGAGGATAATCTTTCGGGATTCCTCCATGACCAACAAGAACTATTCCTTTTTTGGTATCCGACATGGTGTCTTCTCCTTAGTAAAAGTAAGGCTTCTCTTGCCAGACTGCTGGGCATTTTGAAAGCTACTCATCAATGATTACATGATCATAAAGAGGATAGCAGAAGGGCGCAAGGCCACGGATGAGTCGTGAGATTGACTGAGAGCAAAATATAAGAAAGTGTTTTCAATACCCTGTTAGACATGATTGTGCAACATCAATTCTTTAGGATGGGGATTGAGGTATACCTGATCCAATAAGAACGGATTATTCACCATCCGCGCATGATGTTTGATGAGGGTGATTGGAACGATCAAGGGGATCAAGTGCTGATGGTAGTCCTGAATGGATTCCTGTAACTCAGCTCGTTCAATGGCGCTGAGGAATTTTTTTAAATGGCCAGCCAGATGTCGGAGCACATGCACATGTTTGGGAACGGTAGCTTTCACTTTCAGGGTCTCCATAAAGAGTTTTCCGTAACGATGACCTAAGTCTTGGGGTTCGCAGTGGCCACGAAAGACAATGAGTTGGTCCAGGTCTTGATAGTGAGTTCGGCTATGGGTGAGCAAGACATATTTGTGACGAGCATGAAAGTGAATAATCTTTTCGAAATGGAGGGGCTTCTGTTGCATGAGGGTTTTCCATCGCCGATAACTAAACACTCGTTCAATGAAATTGTCCCGAATTCTGGGATCGTTCAGTCGCCCTTCTTCCTCCATGGGGAGTAGAGGAAAGGCCTTTTGACACACAGCGGCAAATATTCCTGTTCCTTGCAGGGTTGGGTGTCCTGTGTTGGTATAGACTTTAACGTGCTGCATCCCACAGGTGGGAGAGTTTTTTTTAAAGACATATCCATCCAAATCAAGGGGCTGTAACTCGCCAATCCGATGTTGGCTAAATGTTTGAAGGATTTTGGAGTGGTCGATACCAGTCCGAATGGTGACCAGTTGGGGAGACTGGGGATCGCCGACGAGGCGCATAGCTTCACGTGGGGTTCCGAGGCCTGCTTCCACTTCGGGACAGATGGGGATCCATTCAACAAGGGGCGTTAACACGTCCGTGAGAAAGGGATCTCGTTTATGTCCCCCGTCATAGCGGACGGAATCACCCAACAGGCACTGACTGATCCCAAGTCGTGGTTGGTGATCGGGGGAAGGTTTGGTCAGCCTGGTTGAACCTACTCGCATGTTTCCGTTGGAAGATTCTCTAGATGTGAAGGTTGGAGACATAAAGAATGTGAGATGATGGTAATTGGTTGAATGTGACTTACATGTTTTGAGGAGTTTGTTCCATCAGGATATTTTCGTTGACTCGAACCAATGTGACGGTGTGTTCTCCCTGAGGGCCCCGGAGGCTGAGTTTGACACTGCTTCCGATTTCCCCGCGGATCAGCCCAACCACTTCTTGATAGGTTTTTCCCACAATAGCGTGTTCATCGACAGCATAAATTTCCTCGCCATGCGTAATACCCGCTCGTCCAGCTGGCCCCAAGGGATGGACCGCCCGGATGACCAGTCGTGCTGGATCTCCCACTCGTTTAGCTGTGAGGTGCAGTGCTAATCCAACAATTCCAGAAGAGAGAGTAGGGTGGGGAGAAGCTGGACCCCCTTGGATCTTATACGAATTGCTAGAAGAAGATTGAGCTTCAGCTGCATAGCCTCCCAGAGTCATGACCACTATGAGCGCCAAGACCAAGCCAAAATTCGTCATGATAGATGATTCACCAGGGTGAAGTGATGGATTCATACTACCTATCCTTTCTTTAGGTCTTTAGTGACTCGTTTTAACCAAGATGGACAGTGATAGACCAGGTGGATAGGTATATTGAAGCATGTTATGGGCTGTTTCTTCAATTCTCATGTCAGGAACTCTTTCCTGATTTTTCTATACAAAGGGTCTTACACGATAGGCGTTGTGATGTATTGAAAAATGGTGTTTGACAATACTGTGGTTGTCTGATAAATACTATTCATAAGCAACGAAGGTGTTGCTTATTTTTTTTCTGGACAACTGGCGTCCATTTTCTCATTGAGGGAAAGTGGGCGTTTTTTTTTGCTTAAGTGGCTGTAAACCCTTACGGGGAGACTTCCATCCCAGAAGGTCAGGCAGGAAAGACTGTTTCGAATCATCAGGAGAGAACCTAAAAAAAACAAAAACGACACCCCCATTGAATCAACACATGTGCGTTGAGAGTTGTTGAACCAACGCGACCATTCAATGTGCGAATGGGTTTGAACGTGGCAATGGCGCCACTGCTCTGACAAGGCTGTACCCAATGGCCTTAGGTAAAAGCAGTTGGCGCTTTTTTTGTGCGAAAGACAAATTACCAAAAAGAAGGAGAATTTCATGTATATCGCAGATGTGGAACGAATGGTGAATATGGCCAAAAAGAAAGTGGAATACCTGCGAGAGAATCCTCGCGGGTATGTGTTGTTGTCAGCCTTAGCCGGAATTTATTTAGGGTTTGGGATTAGTTTAATTTTCAGCGTGGGAGCGCCTTTTGCGGCTGAGGGTGCGGCGGGATTGAAATTAGTGATGGGAGCGTCATTTGGTATTGCCCTAACCTTGGTAATTTTTGCGGGATCCGAATTGTTTACTGGGAATAATATGGTCTGTGCCATTGGAGCCTTAGCGAGAGCGATTACCTTGAAAAATGTTGGCCAGATTTTTCTGTGGTCCTTAGTGGGGAATTTGTTGGGTTCCCTGATGGTGGCCTGGTTGATCGCCCAGTCGGGAGTTATGAGTCGGGCACCGCAGAGCGATCTCCTGCTTAAAGTTGCCGCGGTCAAAATGCATTTGCCGGCTTGGGAATTGTTTATGCGGGGAATACTCTGTAATTGGCTGGTTTGTTTGGCGGTTTGGATGGCTGCCCGCACGACTAATGAAGCCGCCAAGATCATGCTGATTTTTTGGTGTTTGTTTGCCTTTGTGGGCAGTGGGTTTGAGCATAGTATTGCCAATCAATCCATTCTTGGTCTCGCCCTGTTCCTTCCACATGGAGCGGATATTTCTTGGAGTGGGTTTGCCTGGAATCAAATCTGGGTCGTGATGGGCAATGTGATTGGAGGGGCTGTGTTTGTGGGTGGAGCCTATTGGATGGCTAGCCCTGTGAAGGTTTCTATAAATCAATCGGAAGCCGTGGTGGCCTCGGCATCACCCTCCACGGGTTCGACGGTTTCTCGTGCCAGTTGATAAAAACATATGTACTTGATAGGAGAAAAGATCATCCATGAATAAAGTTGAAGTATTGAAAGCAGAAAAAGATGGATTAGATATAAAAGAAGATATTGCTCGTTTCGCCCAACTGGGTTGGGAAGCCATTCCCGAGGAAGATATTCAACGTTTGAAGTGGTATGGGGTGTTTTTACGAAATCCGACACCAGGATATTTCATGGTTCGTGTCCGAATATCGGGGGGGCGAACCACGGCGGAGCAGATGCGAACGTTGGCCTATTTGGCCAAGACGTATGGCAATAGTGTGTTGGATTTGACCACTCGGCAACAATTTCAGCTTCGGCACTTGAAAATTGAGCATGTCCCGGAAGTCTTTCGCCACATGGCAGAGGCAGGACTCACAACGTTGCAAACGGGGATGGACAATGTCCGCAATATCATGACCTGTCCCGTCGCCGGATTGACGACTCAAGAAAAATTCGATGCGACGGATTTGATCGGACGACTGACGCAGGAGGTTATCGGCAATCGGGCCTATTCCAACCTTCCACGAAAGTTCAATATGGCCATCACGGGCTGTCCAGAAAATTGTTTGCACTTGGAAACGCAAGATCTCGCCTTTATTCCCGCCAGTATGGGCAGTTCCGATGGCCAGATCACCGGGTTTAATGTGTTGGCTGGAGGGAAGCTGGGTTCCGGAGGCTATCGTATTGCCACACCGTTGGATATTTTTGTGACTCCTCAAGAAGTAGTCGCCGTGGCAGGAGCAATTCTCCGGGTATTCCGAGATCATGGATGTCGCGAATCCCGTTCAACCGCACGACTGGCGTTTCTATTGGAGGATTGGGGAGAAGAGCGGTTCCGTCTGAAAGTTCAACGAGAAGTGGGCTGGGAATTATCGCGAGCGGAAACGGATGCACGAAAATCTTTCGTCAATGATCACATGGGAATTTACCGCCAGCAACAGGCTGGCTTGAATTATCTAGGTTTGAAGATTCCGGTGGGCCGGATTCAGGCAGATAATCTGGAGGGTATCGCCGATTTAGCAGACCGTTATGGCACCGGAGAGATCCGGTTAGCTCCACATCAAGCCATGATTATTCCTCATGTGCCAGATCGGGTGATTGGGGATTTGACAGTAGAACCGTTATTGAAGCGTTTTCTGTACAATCCCACGCCGGTGCAAAAAGGGTTGGTGAGTTGCGTGGGAAGCGACTATTGTAATCTGGCGGTGATTGAAACCAAGAGTCGTGCGGTGGAAACCGCCAAACGTGTGGAGGCCAGGATTGGCCCTGAGATGAAACCGATTACTATGCATTGGTCCGGTTGCCCTGCTGGCTGTGGCAATCACTTGGTGGCTGATGTCGGTCTGTTAGGGAAAAAGATCAAAATCAAAGGCGAGGTCGTGGATGCGGTGGATGTCTTTGTGGGAGGAAAATCTGGCCCCAATCCAAAACCAGCCATCAAGCTTTTAGAGGATGTGCCCTGCGACATCCTTCCGGAAGTCCTCAGCGGCATTCTACCCTATCATTCTCGAGAGAAAATGCATCACACCAAGAAGAAGGTCATAAAGAAATCTCTGTCGACCAATCGTGAGCCATCCTCGATTAACGATCAAAAAAATGTGGCTTCCTCATCGGCGGCCTAATCGAAATCAACATCTACATTTACCTTGTAGATATGGGGGGATAGGTTTCGCACGTTCGTAGAAGTTCCCCTTCCTTTGACATCAAGAAAAACTCAGAATACCCGAAAGAATAGCATGTCTACTGTTGCCCCAGACATGCTGTCCTCTCCATCGGAGCCGAAAGCTTCGTTGGCCCCATGGTGGGGAGCCTGGTCGGCTTTCCTCATCGTCGCCTGTTTTTATCTCATACAAACGGTATCGATCTTTGTCGTGCAATTCTTGGTGGGGTTAGGTATAGCCTATACCAACGGACTTACCGATCCTTCTGGCGGATTGCCTGAACATGTTCAGGCTTGGCTCCTTCCTCTATCTCTTTTTGTGGGAACGATGACGGCTGTGGTTGTTTCGGTGCAGGTAGCCACTAGCCGCGCTCAACCCACCGTAGACTTTCAATGGTATCGAGACTTGGTCTGGAATCCCAAAATGGCTGCATACTTGTGGCGGTACGGGATGATAGGTCTTAGCCTCGGGCTTGGATTTTTCCTGATGACGGAATATGTCGTTCCCCCACCCGAAGATCTTCCTCAGCCCCTCTTTGATGCTATGTTGACCGCTCCACTCTTGCTGCAGATTGGTTGGGTTCTAATGTTTGTGGTT